>JAKACN010000356.1 GCA_021821365.1 Pseudomonadota bacterium
TCGCCTGCGCCTGCGACCTGCGCATCGCCGCGCCGTCGGCGCGTTTCGGCATCCCGATCAACCGCCTCGGCTTTCCGCTGGCGCCGGGCGAACTGCAGAGCCTGCTGCAACTGGTCGGCAAGGCGGTCGTGCTGGAGATCCTGCTGGAAGGCCGCGTGTTCGATGCCGCCGAAGCGAAGGACAAGGGCCTGCTCCACCGCATCGTGCCGGACGTGCATGCGGAGGCCGGCAAGACTGCCGCACGCATCGCGCAAGGCGCACCGCTCGCCGCGCGCATGAACAAGCGCCTCGTGAACCGTCTTGCCGCGCAGCCCGAGCCCTTGACGGAGCAGGAACTGCGCGATGCCTTTTCCTTTCTCGCCTCGCAGGATTACCGCGAAGGCGTGCAAACCTTTCTCAACAAACGCAAACCGGTATTTTCAGGAAAATAGAAACCAGCTTCCCGCCATGAACGCCAACCTGTACGCTCTCTTCGCTTCCCGCTTTCCGCAAGACCGCACTTCCTGCTGCATCGAAACGCATGACGGCCTGTTCTACACATGGAACGACCTTGACCGTGCCACGGCGAAAATCGCCAACCTTCTCGCCAGCCTCAACCTGCCGAAAGACTCGCGCATCGCGGTGCAGGTCGACAAATCGCCGGAGGCGCTGATGCTGTATCTCGCGACCATCCGCGCCGGCTATGTCTATCTGCCGCTCAATACTGCATATCGCGCAGCGGAGATCGACTATTTCATCGGCGATGCCGAACCCGCGGTGGTGGTCTGCTCGCCGCAGAACTTCGGCTGGGTATCGAAGATCGCATTCAAGTGCGGCACGCAGCACGTCTTCACGCTGGGCGACGATCGCCAGGGATCGCTGCTGGTGCGCGCCGCGCTGCAATCGAACAGCTTCGACACGGTTGAGCGAAAGCCCGACGACCTCGCCGCGATCCTGTACACCTCGGGCACCACCGGCCGCAGCAAGGGCGCCATGCTGACGCACGACAACCTCGCCTCCAATGCAAAGGTGCTGCATGACGCCTGGCGCTGGCAACCAGGCGACGTGCTGCTGCATGCACTTCCGCTGTTTCATGTGCATGGCCTGTTCGTTGCCTCGCATGGCGCGCTGCTCAATGGCAGCAAGATGATCTTCCTGCCGAAATTCGATGCGGCCGATGTGATCCGCCAGCTGCCGCACTCTACGGTATTCATGGGTGTGCCGACGTATTACGTCCGCCTGCTGGACGAACCGACCTTCGACAGCAAGGCCTGCGAGAACATGCGCCTGTTCGTGTCCGGTTCGGCGCCGCTGCTGACCGACACCTTCAACGACTTCATCGCGCGCACCGGCCATACCATCCTCGAACGCTACGGCATGAGCGAAACCACGATGCAGGTATCGAATCCTTATGACGGCGAGCGCAAGGGCGGCACGGTCGGTCTGCCCCTGCCCGGCGTCTCGGTGCGCGTGGTGAAAGGTGACGGCACGCCGTGCGCGGCCGACGAGATCGGCGACATCCAGGTCAAGGGGCCGAATGTATTCAAGGGTTACTGGCGCATGCCGGAAAAGACGGCGGAGGAATTCACGTCGGACGGTTATTTCAGGACGGGCGACGTCGGCAAGTTCGACGCCGAAGGCTATCTGTCTATCGTCGGGCGCAGCAAGGATCTGATCATCTCCGGCGGCTACAACGTTTATCCGAAGGAAATCGAATCTTTCATTGACGAGATGGATGGGGTCACCGAATCGGCGGTGGTCGGCGTGCCGCACCATGACTTCGGCGAAGCGGTGACCGCGATCGTTGTGCCGCGCCCCGGTTCGGCATTGAAGGAAGGCGAGGTAATCGCTTACCTCAAGTCACGCATTGCCAATTTCAAGGTACCCAAGCGCGTGTTCTTCCTGCAGGACCTGCCGCGCAACACGATGGGCAAGGTACAGAAGAACGTATTGCGCGAGCGGTTCAAGGATGCGTGAGCCCGGCGTCCATCAGCGAAACGCCTTGTACAGCATGTAGCCGGCCAGCAGGTAGAGCATGACGGCGAAAATCTTTTTCAGGCTCTTCACCGGCAGGTTGTGCGCGGTCTTCGCGCCGAGCGGCGCGGTCGTCACGCTCGCAAGCGAAATCACGAGCAGAGCCGGGAGGTAGATGTAGCCCAGCGCGCCGGGAGGCAGTTCGGGCACCTTCATGCCGAAGTAAATGTTGGACAAAGTGCCGGCCAGCGCAATCGGGAAGCCGAGCGCCGCACTGGTCGCCACCGCGTTGTGGATTTTCACGTTGCACCAGGTCATGAAAGGAACGGAGACGAATCCGCCTCCTGCGCCAACCAGACCCGCCAACGTGCCGATCACGCCGCCGGCCGCGAACATCCCTGTTTCCTTCGGCAGTTCGCGCGACCCCGCCGGCTTTTTGTCGAGCAGCATCTGCGTCGCGGAGAATGCGACGAACACGGCGAAGGACAGCGCCAGCGCGGAAGAATTCATCTGCGCGCCGATCCACGGCCCGATCCAGGAACCGATAAGGATGCCGGGTGCCAGCAGCTTCACCACATTCCAGAGCACCGCGCCACGCGAGTGGTGCGCCCGCACCGACGACAGTGAAGTGAACATGATGGTGGCGAGCGACGTCGCAATCGCCATGTGGACGATCTGCTCCTGCGGAAAATGCTTGGCCGTCAGGATCATGGTCATGAACGGTACCAGCAGCATGCCGCCGCCGATGCCGAGCAGACCTGCGGCGAAGCCGACCGCTGCGCCGAGCGCCAGCAACCCTGCGATCAGGGAGAGGTCCATCCGAATGTTTCCCGAAATTATGAAATGTGCTTGATGATACACCGCCATTCGGAAGGGGTGACGGGAGTGATGGAGAGGCGGTTGCCGTGCCGGAGGATCTGCATGTCGACAAGTTCCGGATGCGCGCGTAGCTCGGGCAACGTCATCAGTCGCGTCTTGCTCACAGCATGCACGTCGACCAGCATCCAGCGCGGATTCTCGCGCGTGGACTTCGGATCGTGGTATTTGCTTTTCGGGTCGAACTGCGTCTCGTCCGGATACGGCATGCTCGCGATTTCGGCTATTCCTGCAATGCCCGGGTCGGCGCAACTGGAGTGATAGAACAGCACGCCGTCGCCGACACGCATCAAGTCGCGCATGAAGTTGCGCGCCTGGTAGTTGCGCACGCCGAACCACGGCACCGTCTGCTTCGGTGCAGCGAGCGCATCATCGATGCTCACCTCATCCGGTTCGGATTTCATCAGCCAGTACTGCATGCAGTCGTATCTCCATCACGAAGCGAGCGCCAACGCAATTGGAGCGCGCATAAAAAAGCGGCTGCAGAATGCAGCCGCTCGTGAATTAGTCCCGCCTGTGCCGTCTTTGCCGGCATCCCGAACCTTACGGTTCAAGGTGGTCACAGTTAGTTCAATTTCGGGTGCATCGGACTAGCGACGCGCACGCCCATCAAACAAAATTCCGCGACCTATGCACATAAATGGTTCAAGGAATATATGGCAATCGCGAACACGGCAGGAAGTTTTAGTGTACCCCAATCGTCCGGTATGTCAAAGACTTTGAGGGTGATTTGAAAAAAGTTTTCGACGCTCAGAAGAGGTTTTCTTGCGGTGCAAGTGCGACGTCAAGCACTGCATGCATCGATGCGATTTTCTGCTTGACTTCGGCAAGCGTCATCCCGGCGAAAGGCCCCTCTTCCGATTTCGTAGAGAGCAATTCGG
>JAKACN010000089.1 GCA_021821365.1 Pseudomonadota bacterium
GGCTCCGTCGTTCGCAGCCTGCGAAACCCAAGCGACGGATCGCATTCCGCAATCGCTCGTTCGCAACAGCACCTTCCTCACGCATCCGGTATTCAATAGCCATCATTCAGAGACGCAGATGCTGCGCTACCTGCGCGCGCTCTCGGACAAGGATCTGGCGCTGGACCGGACCATGATTCCGCTCGGCTCATGCACGATGAAGCTCAATGCGACGACCGAGATGATTCCGATTACCTGGAAGGAGTTCGGCAGCATCCATCCGTTCGCACCGCTCGACCAGGCACAGGGCTATCAGCAACTCATTACCGAGCTGGAGCAGATGCTGGTCGCATGCACCGGTTATGACGCCGTCTCGCTGCAGCCGAACGCCGGATCGCAGGGCGAGTATTCCGGCCTGCTGGCGATCCGCGGCTACCACAAGAGCCGCGGCGAAGGCCATCGCAACATCTGCCTGATCCCCAGTTCGGCGCACGGTACCAACCCGGCGACCGCGCATATGGCGGGTATGCAAGTGGTGGTGGTGCAATGCGACGAGCGCGGCAACGTGGACGTGGCCGATCTCAAGGCCAAGGCCGAGCAGCACGCGGCCAACCTGGCGGCGATCATGATCACTTACCCGTCGACGCATGGCGTGTTTGAAGAAGCGGTCCGCGAAATCTGCGAGATCGTGCATTCGCATGGCGGCCAGGTGTACATCGACGGCGCGAACATGAACGCGATGGTGGGGCTGTGCGCGCCCGGCGAGTTCGGCGGTGATGTATCGCACCTGAACCTGCACAAGACATTCTGCATTCCGCACGGTGGCGGCGGCCCGGGTGTCGGGCCGATCGGCGTGAAGTCGCATCTTGCGCCTTTCCTGCCGGGACACCGGATGCTCGAGAATCACGCCGGCCCGGTCTGCGCCGCGCCGTGGGGCAGCGCGAGCATCCTTCCGATCAGCTGGACCTATATCAAGCTGATGGGGCGCATCGGTTTGAAGCAGGCGAGCGAATACGCCATCCTCAACGCCAACTACATCGCCAAGCGCCTCGCGCCGCATTTCCCGATCCTGTACAGCGGAGAGGGCGGGCTCGTTGCGCATGAGTGCATCGTCGATCTGCGGCCGCTGAAGGAGACGGGTGTAACGGTGGACGATGTGGCCAAGCGCCTGATGGACTTCGGGTTCCATGCGCCGACCATGTCCTTCCCCGTTCCGGGAACCTTGATGATCGAGCCGACCGAAAGCGAAGCCAGGGACGAACTCGATCGCTTCTGCGAGGCGATGATCACGATCCGCGAGGAAATCCGTGCCATCGAGAACGGCAGCATCACGGCGGAAGAGAGCCCGCTGCACTTCGCGCCGCATACGGCGATGGATATCGCTGGAGAATGGACCCGCAAATATTCCCGCGAGCAGGCCGTGTTTCCGGTCCGCTCCTTGCGCGACAACAAGTACTGGCCGCCTGTCGGACGGGTCGACAATGTCTACGGCGACCGCAACCTGGTTTGCTCCTGCCCGCCGGTTTCGGATTACGAATAAGGGGTAATTGCACCGCGCCGCCGTGTATGCGTCGGCGCGGTTTTTTTCCTGCTGGCGCAATTGTCATCGTGCAGCAGCAGGGAACAGGAATGGCAGACGGATATTTATGGCCATCAGTGTTTTTGAGTTGTTCAAGATCGGCATCGGGCCGTCGAGTTCCCATACGGTCGGGCCGATGCGCGCGGCGCTGCAGTTCGCCAGCGGGTTGAAGGATTCCGGAAAGCTCGCGCAGACTGAGGCGATCAAATCGGAGCTGTTCGGTTCTCTCGGTGCAACCGGGAAAGGGCACGGCAGCGACAAGGCAGTGCTTCTTGGCTTGCAGGGCGAAGCGCCGGATCTGGTGGATACGGATTCGGTCGACGCGAAGCTGACGCGGGTCCGGCAAACGGGCCGCATCATGCTGCTCGGCGAGAAAGAAATCCCGTTCGTCGAAAGCGAACATCTGTTGCTGCACAAGCGACAGTCCTTGCCGTATCACCCGAACGGGATGCGCTTTACGGCTTGCGACGCAAATGGCGCGGAGATCGCGAGCAAGGTGTATTACTCGGTAGGTGGCGGTTTTGTCGTGAACGAGGAAGCGGCCGGAGCTGGGCGAATTGTGCCCGATACGACGCCGCTGCGATTTCCGTTCAGGAGCGCCGAGCAGTTGCTCGGACTGTGCGGGCAGAACAATCTCTCCGTCAGCCAGCTGATGCTGGAAAACGAGACCGCGTGGCGTCCGGAAGAGGAGACGCGACGCGGCCTGTTGAGGATCTGGCAGGTAATGCAGGAGTGCGTCCGGCGCGGATGCGAAAAGGAAGGCACGCTGCCCGGCGGTCTGAAAGTGCAGCGTCGCGCGGCGCAGCTGTTCCGCAAGTTGTCCAGCCAGCCGGAGGCGAACCTGCGCGATCCGTTAACCACGATGGATTGGGTCAACCTCTATGCGCTCGCCGTAAATGAGGAGAATGCCGCCGGGGGCCGCGTGGTGACGGCGCCGACCAACGGTGCGGCCGGCATCATTCCGGCGGTACTGCACTACTACCACCGATTCATCGCAGGTGCGAATGACGATGGCGTGATCCGCTTCCTGCTGACCGCCGCGGCGATCGGCATCCTGTACAAGGAAAATGCCTCGATTTCCGGCGCGGAAGTCGGCTGTCAGGGTGAAGTCGGGGTGGCATGTTCCATGGCGGCCGGCGCGTTGGCGGAAGCAATGGGCGGTACGCCCGAGCAGGTGGAAAACGCCGCCGAAATCGGCATGGAGCATAACCTCGGCCTGACTTGCGATCCGATCGGCGGCCTGGTGCAGGTGCCGTGCATCGAGCGCAACGCCATGGGCTCGATCAAGGCAATCAATGCGGCGCGCATGGCATTGCGCGGCAACGGTCATCATTTTGTCTCGCTCGACAAGGTGATCAAGACCATGCGCGAAACCGGCGCCGACATGAAGATCAAGTACAAGGAGACCGCGCGCGGAGGGCTCGCGGTCAATGTGATCGAGTGCTGAGAGGAATCTCAAGAAGACGCATTCATTGCACGGAATGTTTTGCATTCAACATATAACAAGGACGAAATTCTATGGACACCACATCGCAAACCCTGGCTCGCACACCGCTGTATAACCTGCACCTCGAACTCGGCGCACGGATGGTGCCCTTCGCGGGCTATGAAATGCCGGTGCAGTATCCGACTGGCGTCCTCAAGGAACACAACCACACGCGCGCGCAGGCAGGCCTGTTCGATGTTTCGCACATGGGACAGGTGAGACTGTCCGGCGCGGACGCTGCCGCTGCGCTTGAATCGCTGGTGCCGGTCGATGTCGTCGACCTTCCGCTGAATTTCCAGCGCTATGCGATGTTCACGAATGAGCAGGGCGGCATCCTGGACGACCTGATGATATCCAACGGCGGCGACCATTTGTTCCTCGTGGTGAACGCGGCATGCAAGCAGCAGGACGTGGCCCACATGAAGAAGCACCTTTCCGGCCGTTGCCAGATCGAAGAGGTCACGGATCGCGCATTGCTTGCGCTCCAGGGGCCGGCGGCCGGCGCGGTCATGGCGCGCCTGGTGCCTGAAACGGCGACGATGATATTCATGAACACGGCGAAGGTGACGCTGGTCGGCGTCGAGTGTTACATCAGCCGCTCCGGCTATACCGGTGAAGACGGTTTCGAGATCTCCGTACCCGAGGCAAAGGCCGACGAACTCGCGCGCCTGCTGCTGGCACAACCCGAGGTGGCGCCAATCGGCCTGGGAGCGCGCGATTCGCTGCGCCTGGAAGCCGGCCTATGCCTGTACGGACACGATATGGACGTCAACACCACCCCGGTCGAAGCCAGCCTGGCATGGGCCCTGTCGAAGGCGCGTCGTGCCGATGGCGCACGTCCTGGCGGCTATCCGGGCGCGGACATCATTCTGCGCCAACTGGCCGAAGGCGCTTCCCGCAAGCGCGTCGGGCTCGCGGTCAAGGACCGCATGCCGGTTCGTGAAGGCGCGGAGTTGGTGACGGCCGAGGGCCACACGATTGGCAAGGTCACCAGCGGCGGTTTTGGCCCGACGGTCGGCGCACCTGTTGCCATGGGCTATGTCGCGACCGAATTTTCGAAGATCGGCACGACCTTGAATGCGATCGTGCGCGGCAAGCCGGTGCCGGTCGAGGTGGCAAAAACTCCGTTTGCGCCGCAGCGCTACTATCGCGGCTGAAAGCGTTCATGAGCGGGTCTCCCGCTGAGACGCCTGTCGGCGATGTCAATCGCCCGGCAGTCAAGGCGGGCGATAAGGTGCGGGGCGCGGAGAAGATGGCGCGCATCCCGATCAAGATCGCTCCTGACGAGCCCTCGCAGTTCTTGCGCAAGCCGAAGTGGATCCGGGCTGATGGTGTGTTCTTCATATCATGCCGACATGTAGGCATAGGATCTGCTGCGCCCAATGCATGAAGGAGTACAACGATTCTGCCCACTTTATGCCCCGGAACCGAAAGTGACCTCCAGTCAATGACTTGCGGACTAATCAACACGGTTATCAACAGACTTGATAACAGTTGCTGTGATTAACTTTTGCGCTTTCTCAAGCCGGCCACGTTCCTTGCGGTAACGCAAACCGGGGATCTTCCATGCCACTTATGATGAGTTCGGTCCCTTAAGCCTCCCAGGAAGTGTTTGCCCGTACAGCGTGCTGACGGGCATTTTTTTTATCTCACTGCACGCATCTTTCCCCGTTTGAACATTTACCCGCTGCACGATTGAGAAATCTCAATCACGGTCAAGCGAAATCCGACATACTTGCTGATCAGAAAATTCCCTCCACCAACTTGCTTGCTCGATGTCATGAAAAAGAAGCTTGAGACTGAGGCAGTCATTGAGAACTTGATCACTGCGACGCTAGGCGATAATCCGACTTCCCGGCAATGCCACATCTATCGGGAAAATCTTCGAGCGCTGGTGCGGTTGGCCAAATCCGAGCAAGTCGTGGAAATCAAGACCAACGTGCAAAGGCTGGCAGGTGCGATCGAGGCGCATGAGGCGCGCCGGCGTGCGAAGGCGATTCTTCTTGCTCAGCGCTTGTCCGGCATCTTTGAACAGGCGCAACAGCAGTTTGAATTCAAGCAGTAAGGTTTCCGTCTGTGGCGCTCGCTGGCGACGCCGGGAACGCGATGCGGCAATACCTGCCGGTATTGCCGACGGCTGGGGCGTGCATCCGTCTGCTGACGGAATGCATGTAGAATATGTCCAGCTTGACTGACGGAAAACCAGTGGGATTGGCCACGCCAGGCGAAAAGAGCCTGGCAGGAACATGACGTCAAGCATCTCCTGCGTTCAGCTTGATTTCATTTCCGGTCGCTCGTCTCGTTTCATGAAAGTCTATAACCTCTGTTGCGAACACGATCATCGTTTCGAAGGCTGGTTTTCTTCGGAAGAGGATTTTGGCGCACAATCCGGCAAGAAGCTCATCGAATGCCCGATTTGCGAAAGCCGCGGCATTCGGAAGCTCCCTTCCGCGCCACGGCTGAACCTGTCGTCTGCACAGGTCCCTCCGAATGATGAGAGCCTGCGGATCCAGGCGGAAGTCATCGAGGTGATGCGCAAGATCGTCGCCAACACGGAAGATGTTGGAGAGCGATTTGCGGAAGAGGCGAGGCGCATCCATTACAACGAGGCGCCCGAGCGCGCCATTCGTGGTACCGCCACCCAGTCCGACCGCGCGGCGCTGGCAGACGAGGGCATCGAAGTGATATCGCTTCCAATGCCCTCAGCGCTGAAACAACCCCTTCAGTAAGTATCCCGCAGACGTACTGGCCGCTCCTCGCATGATCGCGTAGTGACGCAGAATATGCGCGCACGAAGCTCCTTTGCGCCGTGCATTGGCGGAAAGGCAATGCCTGTGCGCGTCGAACTAAATTCACAACACATCGAAAAAATCCGCTGTATAATCGTTTCCGAACGGTCGTGCTATTTAGCCGGGACTACAAGGAGACAGCATGGATTTGAACTATTCGGCGGAAGATTTGAGCTTCCGCGACACAGTTCGCGCCTTCCTGGATGCGAATCTGCCAAAAGACCTGCAGCAAAAAGTCCTCAACCACAAGCGTCTGTCCAAGGATGATTTGGTCCGCTGGCACAAGATTGTTGCCAAACAGGGCTGGGTCGGCACGGGCTGGCCGGTGGAATATGGCGGCACGGGCTGGACGCCGGTGCAGCGCCATATTTGGGAAGAAGAGTGCGCCCACGCCGGTACGCCGCCGATCCTGCCGTTCGGCGTCAACATGGTGGCGCCTGTCATCATGGCCTTCGGCAATGAGGCGCAGAAGCGGTACTACTTGCCACGCATCCTGAATTGCGACGATTGGTGGTGCCAGGGTTACTCCGAACCCGGCTCCGGCTCCGACCTGGCCTCCCTCAAGACCCGCGCCGAACGTCAGGGCGATCACTATATCGTGAACGGCCAGAAGACATGGACCACGCTGGGTCAGCATGCCGACATGATCTTCTGCCTGGTGCGTACCGACCCGGGCGCGCGCAAGCAGGAGGGCATCTCCTTCCTGCTGATCGACATGCGTACACCGGGGATCACCGTGCGGCCCATCATCATGCTCGACGAAGAACATGAGGTGAACGAGGTGTTCTTCGATAACGTGAAGGTGCCGGTCGAGAATCTGATCGGCGAAGAGAACAAGGGCTGGACCTACGCGAAATACCTGCTCGGTCACGAGCGCACGAATATTGCTGCAGTCGGCCGCGCCAAGCGCGAACTGCAGTTCCTCAAGCGCCTGGCCGGCAAGCAGATGAAGAACGGCAAGCCGCTGATTGACGACCCGGTCTTCTCGGCAAAGGTGGCCAGCCTGGAAATCGAGATCATGGCGCTGGAAGTCACGGTGCTGCGCGTCCTGTCGCAAGACCATGCGAAGCGTGGCCCGGGACCGGAAGCGTCGATGCTGAAAGTCAAGGGTACGGAAGTGCAGCAGACGCTGACTGAGCTCATGGTGGAAGCAGTCGGCCCCTATGCGATGCCGTTCGATCCTGAATATCTGGAAGGGAAGGAGGCGCATAGCGTCACGCAGCAAGACGATGCAGCCCCCCTTGCGCCGTATTACTTCAATTATCGGAAGACTTCGATTTACGGCGGATCCAATGAAATTCAGAGAAACATCATCTCCCAGATGATCCTGGGACTGTGAGGCGAGCATGGACTTCAATTTCACACCGGAGCAACAACAATTCAAGGATGCCCTGCGTCGCTTCATCGACAAGGACTATACCTTCGAGGATCGCAAGAAGATCGTTTATTCCGAAGAGGGCGTGTCGGATGCGTCATGGGCCACGCTCGTCGAGCTCGGCATGACGGCGCTGCCGGTTCCCGAAGAGCAGGGAGGCTTCAACGGTTCCGCGGTCGACATGCTGGTCGTGATGCAGGAACTGGGGCGCGGACTGGTCGTCGAACCGTACTTCGCCACCGTACTCGGCGTCCAATTCCTGAAACTGGCAGGCGGACAGGAGGCATTGCTCGAACAGGTCGCCGGCGGCGAACTGAAGCTGGCTGCCGCGCTTGGCGAAAAACAGTCCCGTCATGAATTGTTCGATGTGGCGACTACGGCCAAGGCAGACGGCGGCGGCTATGTGATCAACGGAACGAAGACGGTTGTAATCCATGGCGCACAGGCGGACAAGCTGATTGTATCGGCGCGCAGTGGCGGCGAGCAACGCGACATCGACGGCATCTCGCTGTTCGTCGTGCCTGCGGATGCTGCAGGCGTCGAACGCCGCGATTACCGCACCATCGACTGCCAGCGCGCGGCCGATATCAACTTCGATAACGTACGCGTGCCGGCTTCGGCCTTGCTCGGCAAGGCAGGCGCGGGTTGGGATATCCTTGATGCGGCAGTCGACTACGGCAGGGCATTGCTGTGTGCTGAAGCGGTCGGCGCCATGGATGCACTCAATGCTGCCACGCTGGAATACTTGAAGACACGTCAGCAGTTCGGCGTGCCGATCGGCAAGTTCCAGACCTTGCAGCACCGGATGGCGGACATGTTCATGCAGGCTGAGCAGGCGCGTTCGATGGCAACGCTGGCGGCGGTAAAGGTGTCGTCCGCTGATGTGCAGGAACGCCGTCGCACCGTATCCGCGGCGAAGGCGCGGATTGGACAGGCATTGAAATTTGTTGGCCAGCAGGCGGTGCAATTGCACGGCGGTATGGGTGTCACCAATGAACTGCCGGCGGCGCATCACTTCAAGCGTCTGAGCATGATCGAGTTGTTCCTGGGGGATACCGATCATCATCTGGCACGCTTCGCCGCGCAGCCGGGATTCAAGGAAGCCGCCTGAATCGCTACGAAAACGAGGGGACGAACATGTCGCAACTGAAGTGGTACTTTGAGGATTTCGAAATCGGAAGGACGATCCATGTCGGATCTCGCACGGTGACGGAAGAAGAGATCATCGACTTTGCAACGAAGTTCGATCCCCAGCCGTTTCACGTCGATACGCATGCCGCGAAACACTCGATGTATGGCGGCATCATCGCAAGCGGCTGGCATACCTGCAGCATGATGATGCGGCTGATGGTCGACGGATTCCTGCGTGAAGCGTCAAGCCTCGGCTCGCCGGGCGTGGATGAAATTCGATGGATCAAGCCGGTGCGCGGCGGCGATACCTTGACGGTGACCACTACTGCACAAGAGATAAGGCCTTCCACCAGCAAGCCCGACCGCGGAGTCGTGGTCACCTTGTGGGAGGCGAAGAACCAACATGGCGAACTGGTGGCCACGATCAAGGGAATGGGGATGTTCAAGCGTCGGCCCTAGGTGTAAACGTTCAACCAACAGAATTCACGGAGACGGCATGCGCGTTATCGCATCGGTAGAAGAGCTGAAGAGCCTGGTCGGCAAGGAGGTTGCCGTCACGGACTGGATCACCATTACCCAGGAACGGATCAACCTGTTCGCGCAGGCAACTGGCGACCATCAATGGATCCATGTGGACGCCGATCGCGCCCGCAAGGAATCGCCCTATGGCACCACCATTGCACATGGCTTCCTGACGTTGTCGCTGCTGCCGATGATCATGGAAGGCGCTGTAACCATGTCCATGGCGAAGATGGGGGTGAATTACGGCTTGAACAAAGTGCGTTTTCCCGCACCGGTGCCCGTGGACAGCAGAATACGTGGACGCATGACGCTGAAGGAAGTGGAAGACATCGAAGGCGGCGTTCAGATGACCTGGAGTGTGACGCTGGAGCGCGACGGCAGCGACAAGCCGGTGTGCGTGGCGGAGTCGGTCTCGCGGCGCTACTGGTAATCGGCACCGCAAGCTGTCTTTGCAAAGGGCGTGAAGAAATCGATCTTCGCGCCCTTTGCCCATGTTATGCGACGTTCTTCAATGCCGCTGGTACTGGGTGGCGCCGAACAGCATTTCCTTCGACTTCTCGTCGAGCAGCGGCTTGCGCGCGTTGGCCAACACCTCGACGCCGCGCTTCACGGCCGGTCGTTCGCCGATCTCGTCGAACCAGCGCTTCGCATGCGGATAGTCGTCCCAGTCGATGCCCTGGTTCTTCCATGAGCGCAGCCACGGGAAGGTCGCGATGTCGGCGATGGTGTACGCGTCGCCGGCCAGGTAGGCATGCTGTGACAATTGCTTGTCAATGACGCTGTACAGGCGTTTTGCCTCATTGGTGTAGCGGTTGACGGCGTACTCGATCTTTTCCGGCGCGTAAATGCGGAAATGATGCGCCTGCCCGAGCATCGGCCCAACGCCGCCCATCTGGAACATCACCCACTGCAACGTCGTGAACTTCTGGCGATCGGTGTCGCCGAGGAACCTGCCGGCCTTGCTCGCGAGGTAGATCAGGATCGCGCCGGACTCGAACAGTGAGAACGGCTTGCCGTCCGGGCCATCCGAGTCGACGATGGCCGGGATCTTGTTGTTCGGGGAAATCGCCAGGAACTTGGGCTTGAACTGGTCGCCCTGGCCAATGTTGATGTGATGAATCCGATAGGGAAGGCCGCACTCTTCCAGCATGATGTGCACCTTGTGGCCGTTCGGCGTGGCGTCGGAATAAACGTCGATCATGTACTCTCCTGCTTTATTGGTCTTGTCCGGAATCTCAAACGCCACATGATTATGCAGCGGTTTGAGATTCTTCGCTGCGGGCAGGACTTCGGCGGCTTGGGCCGGAATCAATGACTTCCGCCGGAGGCGTAGCGCCAGCCCATCTCCGCCATCGGACGCGCAGCCTTGCCATTCTTCAGGGCGGCTTCGCTTGCGGCGGTTCCATCCACATAGCGCTTCATGATGCCTTGCAGGATGCCCGCCATACGGAACATGTTGTAGGCCAGGTAGAAAACAAAGTCTTCCTTGCGGATCGTCCTGCCGGTCCGTTCGCAATATTTTGCGATGTACTCCTCTTCGCTCGGAATCCCGAGCGCTTTCAGGTCGAGGCCGCCGATGCCGCGAAACTGATCGTGGCCGATGTGCCAGCTCATGCAATGATAGGAGAAGTCCGCCAGCGGATGACCCAGCGTCGACAGTTCCCAGTCCAGCACCGCCAGCACGCGCGGCTCGGTGGGATGGAAGATCATGTTGTCGAGGCGATAGTCGCCGTGAACGATGCTCGTCTCGTCGCCCGGAGGGATGTTATTCGGCAGCCATTCGATCAGCTTGTCCATCGCCTCGATCTTCTCGGTTTCCGAGGCGCGATACTGTTTGGTCCAGCGATCGATCTGGCGCGCGAAATAATTTCCCGGCTTGCCGAAGTCGGACAAGCCGATCGCCTTGTAGTCGACAGTATGCAGCTGCGCGATCACGCGGTTCATTTCGTCGTAATGTGCGGCGCGGTCCGACGGCGTCATGCCGGGCATGGCCTGGTCCCAGAGCACGCGTCCGTCGACGAATTCCATGATGTAGAAGGCGCGGCCGATGACGGACTCGTCAGTGCATAGCGCATATTGCTTCGCCGCGGGAAAGCCAGCCTTGTTGAGCGCATCCATGACGCGGTATTCGCGGTCGATGGCATGGGCGGAGGCGAGCAGCTTCGCCGCGGGGCCCGGTTTGGTGCGCAGCACGTAGCTCTTGCCGCCGGCAGTCAGCTTGAAGGTCGGGTTGGACTGGCCACCCTTGAACTGCTCGATGGAGAGCTCGCCTGAAAAACCTTCGACGTGCTCTCGCATGTAGTTCTGCATGGCCGCGACATCGAACTTCTGGCGCTCCGAAACCGGCCGCGTGCCCATGAATTCTTCGAACATCTTGTCTCCTTGTCATAGAGGCGAAACAGGTAGTGTCGCATTTTACCGCATAAAAACGTACGACCGTACTATTTCTTCCTGCGCTTCCCGGCGCGCTGAAACCCGCATCCTACAGGCCGCGGGATCTCTTGTATTGGTCCAGCAGGACTTCCATGGTCGTATGCCGCATATCGCCCTGCAGTTCGGACAGCGGCGAATAATTGACGACGCGGACCACCCAGTCGGCATGGTGCTCGCCGACGTCGATCGCGTTAATGCAGCCTGCTGTCTGTGCCAGATTGCCGAGGAACAGTCGCTGATTGGTCAGCGCATAGGACAGGATCGCGCGGTTGACGCCGCCGTGCAGTACCAGCAACACAGTGTCCCAGGACGTGTCGGCGCGAAGGCGGTCGATGCAGGGATGGACGCGATCCATCAACTGGCCGATGGTTTCGCCGCCAAGGAATTGTTTGTATTCCGGCACCAGGCCGTCGAATGCGCCGACGAAGGCTTCCTTGAGGCTTTCGTCAGGAATGGCCGAGAGCTTTCCGCCGCGCAGCTCTTCGAGGTCTGGCCAGTGCTCAAGTTCGATGTTCTGACCGGTTTCGTCAAGAACGCGGGTCGCCGTTTCGACCGTACGAGGAAGACCGGATACGATCACGCGATCGAAATACAGGTCCTCCTGAGCAAATACCTGGCCAGCAGCGCTAGCCTGTTCGCGCCCCAATTCGTTCAATGGGACGAGTTCGGGTTCGAATGGCCTGCCCTCGTCGTCGAAGTACGTGACGCTGCCATGGCGCATCAGATAGATCCGTCTTCTCTTTTGGGAAGTCATTTGTAGTGGGGCTTTCTTTTCTCGAGGAACGCGGTGATGCCTTCGTGGGCATCGCGATGATGCAGACTTTCGACGAAATGCTGCTTTTCCGATTCGAGGTGCTGCGCAAGCGTGTTGTCCATGGCGTAGTGCGTAAGCGACTTGATGCGCTCGACCGCGTTCGGCGAACGATTGGCCATTTCATCGCCAAGCGCGAGCGCCGCGTCCAGTGCGGCGCCGTCCGCGACCAGCTTGTTGACGAGGCCCAGTTCATGCAGCCTTGGGGCAAGGATGGGTTTGCCTTCAAGCAGAATTTCCGCCGCCAGCTGACGCGGCAATGCGCGCGTCAGGAACCATGAACCGCCGCCATCCGGCGTCAGTCCGACATTGACGTAGGCCATCACGAATTTTGCGGATGTGCCCGATACGATCAGGTCGCATGCGAGCGCGAGCGAGAAGCCCGCTCCGGCGGCAACGCCTTCGACTGCGGCAATGACCGGCTTGGGACAGTCACGGATCGCTTCGATCCAGCCGTGCAGATTATCGATGGATTCCGCCTGCACCGACTTGTCCTTGCTGCGATTTTCCAGCAGGCGATGAAGATTTCCGCCCGAACAGAAGCACTGGTCGGCTCCCGTCAGCACAACGGCCCGAATCGAGTCGTCGCGCTCGGCCGTAGACAGGGTTTCGATGGCTGCGGCATACATGTCCGGGTGCAGGGCGTTTTTCGCGCCGGGGTTGGACAGGGTCAGAATCAGGGTGGCATCCTGGCGTGAAGCTTGAAGTTCGGCAGACATGATTGCGCCTCCTAGTGGATCATCGTCAGTATTATTGCTGAAATGCGTGGGATCGGCTTGTCCGCAGGTCAAAGCCTGCATGCCGGACTGCAAGCGTGCGGCACATAAGGTAAGCTTTGCCTTCCGGGCAAGATCAATCCAATGGAGACAGACATGCTGAAATTGTGCGGCTTCGCCGTGAGCAACTATTACAACAAGGTCAAGTTCGCGCTGCTCGAAAAGGGCGTCGCCTTCGAGGAAAAACTGGTTTGGACCGATCGCTCCCCTGATCTGCTGGAGCGTTCGCCGCTCGGCAAGGTGCCGTTCTTCGAAACCGATCAAGGCATCATTTGCGAGTCGCAGGTGATGATGGAATACCTCGAAGATGCGTATCCGGAAAAGCCCTTGTTGCCGTCGGATCCGTTCGCCGCGGCGAAGGTACGCGAGCTGGTCGCCTTCATGGAACTGCACCTGGAACTGGTGGCGCGCGAACTGTATGCAGAAGCCTTTTTCGGCGGCAAGGTGTCGGATGAGGTCAAGGAGCGCACGCAGAAACTGTTGAAGCGCAATGCAAAAGGATTCGCGCGCCTCGCAAAGTTCTCGCCGTTCGTGGCCGGCGCGGATTTCACGATGGCCGATTGTGCCGGTCTGGTGCATCTGCCTCTGGTTAGCATGGCTTCCAAGGCGATTTATGGCGAAGACGTGCTGGCGGATCTGCCGGTGCGCGAATACACGAAAATGCTGGGCGAGCGGTCGGCCGCGCAGCGCGTCAATGCCGACCGCAAGGCGAACCAGGAATTGATGGCGGCCCGCAAGAAAGGCGCCTAAAAGATTGTGCAGTGAGGGAAGGGCGATGGCGGATCAAAGCGCCGCTTCGTTTCCCCACAGCTGTTGCATGCTGAAGCGCAGTGTCACGTCCTCACCGGACAGCGTGTCGCGAATCGCATAGAGTTGTTTGCTTGTGTCGCGCTGAATCGGGAAGGACAAGGGAGCGCCGCGCGGTCCGATGAAGGCATGGACCACCGGCGTATTGGACGCTTTCCCGCGGCGGGTGACGACGCCGATTTCGCCATTCTGCAACCGCACGAAACTCCCCGGCGGTTGCGGTCCCAGTTCCTTGATGAAGTAGGCGGCCAGCAAGGGATCGCTGGGCTTGCCGTCGGGAAGCAACACGTCGCGCAGTGCTGCGCTGGGGAGCAGGGTCTTGCGGTATTTCCTGACCGAGATGGAGGCGCAGTAACGATCCGCCAGCGACAGCAGTTTGGCATTTTGCGGAATCGTCTTGACGGCCGCGCCCAGCGGATAGCCCGAGCCGTCCTCGTTTTCATGATGCAATTCCACATAGGACAACCATGCTGGATTGCCGATGCCGACCTGCCTCAGGATTTCCACGCCTTTTTCCGCGTGCGTCTTGATGACCTCGTTTTCCGCCGGCGTCAGCGGTTCCTGCTTGTTCTCCATCTGGTCCTGCTGCCGCAGCATCGCGATATTCATGGTCAGGGCGGCGGCCATGATCGCCTCGATTTCGGCCGGAGATTTTTTCATCGCGCGCGCGATCAACAGTGCCACCAGCGCACTATCGACACAGTGACGGACAGCATAGCTGGCAGCCGCCTGGTTGAGGAAGATGCTGGCGACGGCAATCTCCGGGTTGATATCGAACGCGTAGGTAAGGGCTTTGACGACTTCGAGGATCTTGCCTTGCGCATTTTCCTCGTTGGTCAGGTTATAGAGCAGCCTTTCGAGCCGCTTGTTGGAGAGATTGATAAAGCGCAGCGCAGAGGGTAGCTCCAGCTTTTGTTCCTGTGCGTCCTTCTTTGCCTGCGCCAGTCGTTCCGCCTGGCCGGCATCGATGAAGACGCCGCGTTGAACCAGTTCCTCCGCCAGGCGGCTGTTTTCCACGACATGCCCCCTGCGGAGCAGCAGCTTGTTTCCCTCGCCGTAGACGTCGAATGGTAAAGGTTCCCCGACAACGAGGTCCGCGAGGCTGAGGCGTCGCTGATCCATTTTGCTCCCCCTCCGATTGAACCGGGTTGCAGAAGCGAGTGCCGCGCGCTTTTCGCGGCGCAGCAGATTTTGCGCTGTCGTTGTCCGCGACGTCCACGGACGGACATGGTGGATTGGCGGGCGGGTGCGCTACAGATGTTAACGGTTGCGTTCCTGCACTATTGAGGTGCAGCATAAGAAACTTCTTACAATGTTGCAAGGCGATCCAGCGCCGCAGTCAGGGTCTCGTCCTTTTTCGCGAAGCAGAATCGGACGATGCCGGACTCTTTCGGCTGGTTGTAGAAGGCGGATACGGGGATGGCTGCAACGCCGATCTCGGCCGTCAGCCACTTGGCGAACTCGGCCTCGGGCAGTGGCGATACGGCGGAATAGTCGACACACTGGAAGTAGGTGCCGTCCGACGGCAGCAACCTGAAGCGTGATTTTTTCAGGCCGTCGCGGAAGAGGTCGCGCTTGCGCTGGTAGAAGTGCGGCAATTCGAGGTAAGGCGCAGGATCTTCCATGTACCGCGCAAGGCCGTGCTGCACCGGCGTATTCACCGTGAAGACGTTGAACTGGTGAACCTTGCGGAATTCCGCGGTCAGCGCGGCGGGTGCCGCGACATAGCCGACCTTCCATCCGGTGACATGGTAGGTCTTGCCGAAGCTCGATATGACGAAGGAGCGTGCCGCAAGATCGGGGTGGCGGCACACCGATTCATGCCGGGCGCCATCATAAACCATGTGTTCGTACACTTCGTCGGAAACGATCAGGATGTTCGTTCCGCGCACGATGTCGGACAGGGCACGCAAATCCGGCTCGCGCAGCACCGAGCCTGTCGGATTGTGCGGCGAGTTGATCATGATCAGGCGGGTCCGCACATTGACGGCTGCGGCAACTTTGGCCCACGGTACCGAGTAGCCTTGCGGTCCGACTTCCATCTGCACGAAAACAGGTTTGCCCCCGGCTAGTTCGATCGAGGGGACATAACTGTCGTACACCGGTTCAATAATGACAACTTCGTCGCCGGGATGCACGCTGCACAGGATAGTGGTCAGGATTGCCTGGGTCGCGCCTGCGGTGATCGTGATTTCCGACGCAGGATCATAACTGTGGCCGTAAAGCTTCGCGACTTTCGCGGCAATTGCCTCCCGCAGCACTGGCACGCCGGTCATGGGCGGATATTGATTCAGGCCGGCCTTCATCGCCCCCGCGACCGCGTCGACCAGCGCCGGGTCGCAGTCGAAATCGGGAAAACCCTGGCCCAGATTGACCGCGCCTTTTTCCGTTGCCAGTGCCGACATGACGGTGAAGATCGTCGTGCCTACGTTGGGCAGCCTGGATTGAAGTGCAGCCAGTTGGGCATTGGGGGTGGTGGCGTTTGACGTTTTCATGCGGAGTGCGATCAGGAAGGCGAATGTGGCATTTTATACAGAGCGCGAGCGCTACGCATCGAGCGACCATTTTTCGGGCGTGACGATGCCGAACAGGCCGGCGCGCGCGGTTCGCCGGGCGAGCTTCAGCAAGGCCTTGTCCTTGGTGATCAGCGTCTGCGCGTGCGCATCGCGCGCGAGTTCCAGGAATTTCTGGTCGTCCGGATCGGTGCAGACGGGCAGCAGCACCTCGGATCTTGCAGTCATGCACTCGCCTGTCATGCAGGTGATCAGGGTGTCGAACTCGGCCGCGGCCAGCGGGCGGGACGCGGGGTCGAGTGGCAGATGCCTGTACTCGAGGACCTTCAGCCATTCCGTCCGGCAGTCTTCGCGCGTGACAGCTTCGACAGTGCGATCGCGCAGGGCCGCCATCAGCGCAGCCCACCGCGGATCACGGAAGACGAACAGATCCAGGCAGACGTTGGTGTCGAGGACGATGCGTTTCGGTATCATTGCGGCCATTCCTGATTGATCAAATTCTCTGACATGCTCATTGTTCTGTCGCCTGCCAAAACCCTCGACTATGACACACCGGCGACCACCGACAAACATACTTTGCCGGATTTCATCGACCACGCTTCCGAGCTGATCGACATACTGAGGCCGTTTTCGCCGGCGCAGGTCGGCAGCCTGATGCATGTTTCCGATGCGCTCGCCGTCCTGAATGTCACTCGCTATGCCACGTGGTCCCGGAAATTCACCCGGCGTAATGCAAAACAGGCAATCCTGGCATTCGACGGCGATGTCTACGAAGGACTGGATGCGTCGTCGTTGACAATGAGGCAACTCGACTATGCCCAGGCACATGTTCGCATTTTATCCGGCTTGTACGGCGTGCTTCGTCCTCTCGACCTGATGCAGCCGTACCGGCTGGAAATGGGCACGCGGCTTGCGAACCCGCGAGGCAAGGATCTGTACGCATTCTGGGATGGAACAGTGACCGAAGCGCTCAATGAAACACTGCGCGCGCAAAAGTCGGAAGTGTTGGTCAACCTCGCGTCGGAAGAGTACTTCAAGGTCGTGAAGCCGAAGCTCGTGCGTGCCCGCATCGTCACTCCAGTCTTCGAAGACTGGAAGGATGGCCGGTACAAGGTGATCTCGTTCTACGCCAAGCGGGCGCGCGGATTGATGACGCGCTTTGCTGTGGCAAAAGGCATCAGGGATGTGGAGATGCTGAAGGCGTTCAATGCGGAAGGATACGGCTTCGACCCGAATGCTTCGACGGAGAACGGCTGGGTATTCCGCAGACGGGTCGTGGGCTGACCCGCCAGAAAGCGAAAACCCCGCTGATCAGCATGTCCGTCTCGTGCAATGAGCTGGCGAACACGCAAAAGGCGGGCGCTTGAATCAGGAGACGCGGGCGGTGCTTACCAGATCTTCCACCATGGGCCGCTTCGGTCGGGACCACCCCTGAAGAACACGCTGTTCGGGAAGTTCTTCCTCATCACGCGCTCGGCGTCGTCGCGCAATTCGGTCAGGCCGAGGGCATCGTAGGAGCGCACCATGACGAACAGGGCTTCTTCGACCGCCGGTGCATCGCGGTATTCGTTGATCGCGATCTGGGCACGGTTTGCGGCCGCCACGTAGGCGCCGCGGCGGTAGTAGTAGTCGGCGACATGCACCTCGTGCTGCGCCATCGCGTTGACCAGGTATTTCATGCGCGCGATGGCATCCGGTGCGTACTTGCTGTCGGGGAAGCGTTCGGCCAGCTGCTTGAACGAGTCGAATGCGTCGCGCGCGGCTTTCGGGTCACGTTCGCTCGGATCCTGCTTCGACAGGAAATCGAGGAAGCTGACCTTGTCATTGAAGTTGATCAGGCCGCGCAGGTAGTACATGTAATCGACGTTCGGGTGGTTCGGGTGCAGCTTGATGAAGCGCTCGACCGCGGAGATCGGAA
>JAKACN010000357.1 GCA_021821365.1 Pseudomonadota bacterium
CACGCGCCCGCCCACGTCGCGGTTCGATTCGCGGATGACCTGCGCCACTTTCATCAGCGGAATGCCGTAGGAACGCAGCTTCACCGGATCGACCGTCACCTGGTAGGTCTGCACGAAGCCGCCGATGGACGCCACTTCCGCCACGCCGTGCGCCTTGGTCAGCTGATAACGGATGTACCAGTCCTGCAAGGTGCGCAGCTCGGCCAGCGTCCTGTCCTTGGCCAGCACCGCGTACTGATAGACCCAGCCCACGCCCGTGGCGTCCGGGCCGAGCTGCGGCGTGACGCCCTTGGGCATGCGGCCGGCAGCGAAGTTGAGATACTCCAGCACGCGCGAACGCGCCCAGTAGATGTCGGTGCCATCCTCGAAGATGATGTAGACGAAGGATGCGCCGAAGAAGGAAAAGCCGCGCACCACCTTCGATTTCGGCACGGACAGCATGGCCGTCGTCAGCGGATACGTCACCTGGTCTTCCACCACCTGCGGCGCCTGGCCGGGGTACTCCGTATAAACGATCACCTGCACGTCCGACAGGTCGGGCAGCGCATCGATCGGCGTCTTCAGCACGGCGTAGACGCCGGCGAAGACGGTCAGCAAGGTCGCGAGCAGGACGAGGAAGATGTTCCTGCCGGACCATTCAATGATCTTGTTCAGCATGGCATCGTCCCATTAGTGACCGTCGTGACCCGCATGCGCGTGGACATTGCCTGCGCCGGCGTCCTTCGCCTTGATGCTGGTGATCACCCATTCGCCGGGCTGGCGCTCGACGAATTCGAAGGCGACGTTCGCGCCTGGCTTGATGTCCTTCACCAGCGCCGCGTTGGCAAGATTGAACTCCATCGTCATGCCGGGCCACTTCAGGCTGGCGATCGGGCCGTGGGCGATGCTGATCGTGCCGCCCTTGGCGTCCATCTCTTCCACCTTGCCCTCGGCCTTGTGGCCGACCGCCGCCGTTGCGCCCTTGGCAGCCTCGGATTGCTCCTGGCCAGGTTTCCCACCACCGTGGCTTGCATGCCCAAAGCCGCCCACCGCCGCCTTCAGGTTGCTCTCGGCATCGATCAGGAAGTTGGCCGCCACCACGACCTTTTCGCCTTCCTGCACGCCATCCAGCACCTCGACGTAATCGTCGCTGCGCGCGCCGAGCCTGACTTCGCGCGGCTCGAATTTCCCTTCGCCTGCCTGCACCAGCACGATGCGGCGTTTGCCGCTGTCGATCACGGAAGAAAGCGGAATCGCCAGCACGCTGGATCTGCCCGACGCTGCCATTTCCACGTCCGAGAACATGCCGGGCTTGAGCAACTGGCCGGGGTTCGCCAGTTCGATGCGCACCTGCACCGTGCGCGTGCCGGCATTCAGGGTCGGGTACACATAGGAGACGGGTCCTTCGAACACCTTGTCCGGATAGGCATTGATCCGGACCTTCGCCTTCGCGCCCGACTTGACGAAACCGATGTCCTGCTCGTACACGTCGGCCAGCACCCAGACGGTGGAAAGATCGGCGATCTGGTACAGCATCTCGCCCGGCATGAAGCGCATGCCCGCCACCGCCTTGCGTTCGGTGACGATGCCGTTGGCCGGCGAGCGGAAGGTCATGGTGTGCTTCGCCTGGCCGCTCTTGGCCAGTGCCTTGACCTGCTCCTCCGAAATGTCCCAGTTCTTCAGGCGCAGCAGGCTGGATTCCGCGAGCTGCTTCATGCTCTGCTGCGCTTCGCTGTCGGCGCCCTTGAGCGCCTGCACGCCCTGCGCGGCGACGGCGTATTCGCGCTGCGCGGACACCAGTTCCGGGCTGTACACCTCGAACAGCGGCTGGCCTTTCGACACTGCCTGGCCGGTGGCGTTCACATGCAGGCGTTCCACGTAGCCCTCGAACTTCGGCGAGATCGCATACAGACGCCGCTCGTCGGCCTCGATGCGCCCCGCCGCACGCACCATCTTGTCGATGGACTTCATGCCCGCCGTTTCGGTGCGCACGCCGAGCTTCTGCACCTTGTCGGTG
Organism: Pseudomonadota bacterium; assembly: GCA_021821365.1. Taxonomy (GTDB): domain Bacteria; phylum Pseudomonadota; class Gammaproteobacteria; order Burkholderiales; family Burkholderiaceae_D; genus Noviherbaspirillum. The sequence goes on from JAKACN010000357.1 coordinate 1,997, forward strand.
CTGATCTTGACCTGGTTGGCGGTAGCCGGTTCGTCCTGTTCGCCGCCTTCGTAGACGGGGATGTAGTCCATGCCCATCGGGTCCTTCTTCGGCACCGGCGAGGTGTCGGGCAGGCCCATCGGATTGCGGTAGTACAGGAGCTTGCGCTCCTTCTTTGCCCCAGGGGCAGCAGGCGCTGCGTCCGCCGTGGCGTGCGCGCCGTGACTGTCGGCCGTTCCGCGGGTGCCCAGCCAGTAACCACCGCCCGCAGCCAGCGCGACAACAACCAGTCCGCCGATTGCGATGCTTGCATGCTGTTTCATAATTCTTCTCCAAGGAGTCGTTCGATTTCCGCAAGGCGTGCCTGTGCGTCCGCCTGCGCCTTGATCTGGTTCTGTCTGGCCTGCCGGATCTGCCGCTGCGCATCGAGCAGGGTGGCGAAATCCACCTTGCCGTTTTCATAGCTGGCCAAGGCCGACTTGTAGGTCAGCTCGGCCTGCGGCAGCAGGCTGTTGGTGATGGTCGATTCGGTGCGCCGCGCGGCGTCGAGCCCGGACAGGTTTTCCGCGAGCTCGGAAAGCACCTGGTTCGCGGTGGCTTCCCTGCGCGTCCGTGCCGCCGACACCATGGCTTCGGCTTCGCGCTCCTGCGCGCGGCGGGAGGATTGCTGGATCGGGATGTTGAACTCGACCATCAGTTCCCATTCCTTGATCGCGTTCCCGTACTGCATCGGCGCGACGCCCACCGTGAAATCCGGATACCGGTTCTTGTACGCGAGGTCTCGGTTCTTCTCGGCCGCCTTCAGTTTTGCATCGTCCGCGAAGAGCTGCGGATTGCGTCCGCGCACGCGGTCTTCGAGGGCGGCGTAGTCAAGCCGGACCGGCTGCGGCAAGGCGCGCAGCCGTTCCGGGCGGGCCAGCGGCGCGTTGGCCGGCCGCGACAGCAGCATGTTCAGGCGCGCCTCCGTCATGCGCCGCTCGTTCTCCAGCGCGATGAGTTCGTTGCGCATGTCGGTCTGCTCGACTTGCGCGCGGATGGCGTCGGATTGCGCGGCGAGCCCGCCGGCGTAGCGCACCTGCGCGATCTTCTCGAGGCGCGTCATCAGGTCGAGAATTTCCTGCGTCAGGCTCTCGTTGCGATCGATGTAATAGAGCTGCGCGTAACCGGACTTGATGCGGGAGGACAGATCCGCCCAGGTGCCGCGCGCGCGTCCTGTCGCGCTTGCGGCTTCATGCTGGGCAGCCTCGCGCATCAGCTCGCGCTTGCCGAACCAGGGCAGGTCCTGCATCAGCAGGTAACGCGTCTTCCCGACGCGGGCGGGCGACAGGGTCGGATCCTGCTCGCCCATCTTCGTGATGTCCTGAAGCTCGATGCGGAACTTCGGATCCGGCAAGGTGCCGGCGGAGGCCGCGCGGTCGGCGGCAGCATCGGCCTCGTGGCGCATGGAGGCGAACTCCGGATTGCGCGCCTTCGCATACGCCAGCAGGCTTTCCACGCTGTTGCCCGGCAGCGCCTCGCTGGTCTGCGCGATGGACGACGCGCTCATCGCCAGCAGGCTTGCCATGACGCCAAGGACAGGCCGTCGAACGGCCAGGAGTCGGCTTGCAATGCGCCCTTTCGCGGGCGCGAAAAAATGTGACATAAAACCTCCAGACAGCAATCAACCAGCCGTCCACGCATTACGCGGGACGATGACGGATCAGGCGGTCCGGGGT
>JAKACN010000090.1 GCA_021821365.1 Pseudomonadota bacterium
CGAGAATTTCCTCTCGTACGTGAAATCCGGTCACTACGACGGCACGATCTTCCATCGCGTCATTGACGGTTTCATGGTCCAGGGCGGCGGCTTCGAACCCGGCATGAAGCAGAAGCCGACCAACGAACCGATCGAAAACGAAGCCAAGAACGGCCTGAAGAACGAGCCATACACGATTGCCATGGCGCGCACTTCGGCACCGCATTCCGCGTCCGCGCAGTTCTTCATCAACGTCAAGAACAACAGCTTCCTCGATTATCCGGGCCAGGACGGCTGGGGCTATTGCGTGTTCGGCAAGGTGACGGAAGGAACCGACGTGGTGGACAAGATCAAGTCCGTCAAGACCACGCGTACAGGCATGCATTCCGACGTGCCGGTTGAAAACGTCGTGATCGAAAAAGCGGAAATCGCCTGATCGGTTCATCGATCAAGATTCCTATGTCCGGATCGATCGTGAATGCACCCGGAGCAAAAGCGCAATCGCAGACGATTGCGCTTTTTGTTTCAGACGTGCACCTGCAACCGTCGCTGCCACGCACGACACAGGCCTTTCTCGACTTCCTGCATCGCCACGCACTCCGTGCACGGCAGTTGTATGTGCTGGGCGACCTGTTCGAATACTGGGCAGGCGATGACGACATCGTCACCCCATACAACCGGCAGATTGCCGATGTGCTCAAGGCGGTCAGCGATGCTGGGGTAAAGCTCTTCTGGATAGGCGGCAATCGTGACTTCCTGATTGGCGAGGGCTTTGCCCGCGCAACCGGCATGACATTGCTTGCCGAGCCGCATGTCACCGACATTTCCGGCCATCGCATCGCCCTGGCGCATGGCGATGCCCAATGCACCGACGATCAGGGCTACATGACATTTCGCGCTCAGGTGCGGGACCCGGAATGGCAACGCAACTTCCTCGCGATGCCGCTGACGCAACGCAAGGAAATCATCGACCGAATGCGCAGCGGCAGCCGAGAGGCTCAGCGCGGCAAGTCATACGAAATCATGGATGTCAATACGGACGCCATCGCGGCACTCTTCGAAGCGACCCGCGCCACGGTCATGATCCATGGCCACACCCATCGGCCTGCGGTCCACAAGCAGGAAGTGAATGGACGGACATGCATCCGTCATGTGTTGCCGGACTGGGATTGCGACCATGAACCGGTACGCGGCGGCTGGCTTGCCATCCATGCCGATGGCCGGTTCGAGCGATGCAATCTCGATGGAACACCATCGCGGCAAGATTAAGCGCCCGCTTCCCGCTTAATCGAACTGCTTCCTGAAATTTTCAAATTGCTCGGACAGGCGATCCACCTCGCCACGCAGTCGCGCGACCTCCGCTTCGAGTTGCGCCACGCGATCCTGGCGCGGCAGTTCCACGCCGCCGGAAAAGCTTGCGGCCACTTCCTGGTGTTCGAGAACCTCGTCACCCGACAAGAGATGCGCGTAACGCGACTCCTTGGTCCCGGGCGCCCGCATCAACCTAGCGACCAGCGGCGGATATTTGTCGATCAGGAATTGCAGGCAGGTTTCGACATCCGCGACTGACGCAAAATCATGCAGACGGCCGCTGCGCGAGCGGATTTCACCGGCGGTCTGAATGCCGCGCAACATCAATATCGTCAATACCGCGAGCTTGTCTTGCTCCAGAGACCATTTCATCCGCATGCGGTGTTCATACTTGGCGACGCGCGCGCCCGCTTGCCGCACCTCGGAAACCAGTTTCCTCTGAATCAATCGCAGCAAGATGTCCTGCACCGTATCTTCTGAAATTGACATCACGGGATCGCGGCTCGACAACTGGTTGCAGCCATTTGTCAGCGCGTTGAGGGACAAGGGATAGTTGTCCGGCGTAAGCCCCTCTTTTTCCGCCAGTACTGCCAGCACACGCACTTCGAATGGATCAAGAATGTCGTCGCGCTGCTCTTGCGTATCCGTCGTATTCGGCTCAGTCACCTTGCTGCCTCATTCCACCAGTTTGTTCAATTGCTCGGCGTCGAATTGCTCGATCTGCGGCAGCGTCTCGCATCCGACGCCAGCTGCCTTCAGTGCTGCGAGAATTTTCTGGATCTGATCTTCCTGCAAGACCGCGCGATCGATCAGCTTGTGCAACGCCGTCGACAACGGATCCTCGTCCGCATTGGGTGTAACGCCGTAAGCTGCAAAAACACGCGCCGCCGCTTCCTCGCGCTGGCGCCCAGCATCCTTCTGCATGATATGCGCCGGATTGCCCACGGCCGTCGCGCCGGCAGGCACTTCCTTGACCACAACGGCATTCGAACCAACCTTGGCGCCGTCGCCCACCGTGAATCCGCCGAGCACCTTGGCGCCGGCGCCGATAATCACGCCACGCCCCAGCGTCGGGTGGCGCTTTGTTCCCTTGTGCAGCGAAGTTCCGCCCAGCGTCACACCCTGGTAAATCGTGCAATCGTCGCCGACTTCCGCAGTCTCGCCGACGACCACACCGAATCCATGGTCGATGAATACGCGCCGGCCGATCGTCGCGCCGGGATGGATTTCAATGCCAGTCAGGCCACGCGCAATATGCGAGACGAAGCGCCCCAGCCATTTCAGTCCATGTACCCAGCACCAGTGTGCCCAGCGGTGCATCGCGATGGCATGCAGACCCGGATAGCAGGTAAGCACCTCCCATGCAGTGCGCGCTGCCGGGTCACGCTCGATGATGCTGGCGATATCTTCGCGAATGCGGCTGAACATATGAAATGTCGATGTTTGCTCTGAGTCGTAATCTTAACGCCATGGATCGCTTTCCCGTACCGTTCACGCGATGCCAGGATGCGATGCGCTCGTGCAGGCTATCCTGCAGCGAGTCGCTGCCGCCGCGCTTCGTACAGGCAGACGCCGGACGCGACAGACACGTTCAGGCTCTCGACAGCGCCGTTCATGGGAATGCTGACGAGCACGTCGCAATTCTCGCGAGTGAGACGGCGCATGCCTTCGCCTTCAGATCCCATCACGATGCCGACCGGACCGGAAAAGTCCGCTTCGTAGAGTCCTTTCTCTGCGTCATCCGTCGTGCCGATCAGCCAGATGCCGCGCTCCTTCAACTCACGCATGGTGCGAGCGAGATTGGTCACGGTAATGTACGGCACGGTATCCGCCGCACCGCTTGCCACCTTGGCAGCCGTCGCATTCAGCCCGACCGCGCGGTCCTTCGGCGCGATCACCGCATGCGCACCGGCGCCATCGGCCACGCGCAGGCAGGCACCCAGATTGTGCGGGTCGGTCACGCCGTCCAGCAGCAACAGCAATGGAGGGCCTTCGATCGCATCCAGCAACTCATCGAGGTTACGCGCCAGGGACAGTTCGCCGGCCTTCGCCACCACCCCCTGGTGGCGCCGCGTCCCGACCATGCCGTCCAGCCGCTGGCCATCGATCTGGATGATGCGCACCTTCGCGGCCTCTGCCGCGTGCAGCAATTCCTGCATGCGGCGATCATGTCGCGTCGCATCGACGTAAATCTCCTCCACCGAAGATGCTTCATGACGCAAGCGCGCCGTCACGGCGTGAAAGCCGAAAATCATTTTGCTTTTCATGTCTTATCTTTTCTTCTTGCCGTTCTTCGCATGCGACTTGCTGGTGCGCGTCGTCTTTGCGTTTCCGGAAGCGGCCTTGGTACGCTTCGGGCCGGAAGCCTTCGCTGCTACCGCCTTCCTGGGTGCGGCCGCCTTTTTCCTGGGTTTCTTTTCGCGTGCCTGCACGGAATCGGCGCGACGCGCTTCGCCTTTCATCGGCGCCCTGACTTCAGGCTGATGCACCAGCCGCAGATCGATCTTGCGCGCGTCCAGATCGACCCGGCTCACCTGCACTGTCACACGATCAGTAAGCTGATAGCGAATGCCGGTACGTTCGCCGCGCAACTCGTGGCGCACTTCATCGTACTGGAAGTAATCCGCGCCCAGTTCGGTGACATGGACCATGCCCTCGATGAACAAGGTATCGAGCTGCACGAAAATGCCGAACGGTGCCACGCCGGAAATCGTACCGGTGAATTCTTCGCCCAGCTTATCGCGGATGAAATAGCACTTCAGCCATGCTTCGACATCGCGCGATGCCTCGTCGGCGCGTCGCTCGTTGGCGGAGCAATGGATGCCAAGCGCTTCCCAGATCGCGAGACTGCCCTCTTTCCTTTTCTTGCCCTCGGCTTTTTCCTGCGCGGCCATCTTGCGCGCCGCCGGCGACAGCATCGTATTCAGCTGGCTGGAATCGATGCCCTTCGGTTCGTAGCGTTTGCCCTGCAGGATGGCCTTGATCGCACGGTGAGTGAGCAAATCCGGATAGCGGCGAATCGGGCTGGTGAAATGTGCATAGGCTTCATACGCCAGGCCAAAGTGGCCGATATTTTCCGGGCTGTAGACGGCCTGCTGCATCGACCTCAGCAGCATGGTCTGGATCAGCACGGCATCGGGGCGCAGCTTGATCTTCGGCATCAGCTCCGCATAATCGGATGCGGAAGGCGTCTCGCCACCCCCCAGATGCAAGCCCATCTGCTTCAGGAAGGTTCTGACCTGATTCAGCTTTTCCTTGGACGGCGCCGCGTGGACGCGATAGACACCCGGATGCTTGTGGCGCGCCAGCAGGTCCGCGGCGCAGACATTGGCTGCCAGCATGCATTCCTCGATCAGGCGATGCGCGTCATTGCGCGTGCGCGGCAGGATCTGCTCGATCTTTCCGGCGGCATTGCAGACGATATAAGTCTCCGTTGTCTCGAAGTCAATCGCTCCACGCGCCTGTCGTGCATGCAGAAGGGCCTGGAATATACCGTAAAGGTTCTGCAGGTGAGGAACCAGGGTCTGACGCCTGGCAGCCTCGGGACCCTTGGTATTTTCGAGAATGGCGGCAACTTCGGTATACGTCAGCCTCGCGGCCGAGTGCATGACGGCAGGATAGAACTGGTATGCCTTGATCTCGCCTTTCGCGGTGATCACGGCATCGCACACGAGCGTCAGCCGGTCGACATCGGGATTCAGCGAGCACAAGCCGTTGGAGAGTTTTTCCGGCAGCATTGGAATCACCCGTCGCGGGAAATACACCGACGTGCTGCGCTCCAGCGCATCGGCATCCAGCGCTTCATTCGGTTTCACATAATGACTGACGTCGGCGATGGCGACAATCAGGCGAAAGCCCTTGCTGCGCCCGATCTTCACAGGCTCGCAATACACCGCATCGTCAAAGTCCCGCGCATCCTCGCCGTCGATTGTGACTAGCGGGATGTCACGCAAGTCGACACGTTCGGCGAGATCCGCCTGGCGCACTTCATTCGGCAGCTTGGCTGCGTGCTTCTTTGCAGCCTCGGAAAACTCATGCGGGACGCCATATTTGCGAACGGCGATTTCGATTTCCATGCCAGGATCGTCGATGTCGCCGAGCACCTCGACGATCTTGCCGACCGGCTGCGTGTAGCGTGATGGTTGTTCGATCAGTTCGACGCTGACCACCTGTCCCGTCTTTGCCTTGCCGGGCGAGCCTGACAACAGAATGTCCTGGCCGATCCGTTTGTCCTCGGGGGCGACGATCCAGACGCCGTTTTCATTCAGCAAACGGCCGAGGACGTGCGTGTTGGCACGCTCGACCACCTCGACAATCGTGCCCTCGGGTCGGCCGCGACGGTCGGTACCAACGATGCGCACCTGCACACGGTCCCCGTGCAGGACTTTCTGCATTTCCTTTTCAGGCAGGAAAATGTCTTCGCTGCCGTCATCGGGAATCAGGAAGCCGTAGCCCTCCCGGTGCCCTGCCACGCGGCCTTCAATGAAATTCGGATGATGCGCAAGCTGATAATGGCCGTTGCGGGTAGGCCTGATCTGACCGTCACGTTCCATCGCATTCAGGCGGCGCGTCAGGCCGTCCAGTTCTTCAGGTTTGACGTCGAGTGCCGCGGCGATGGAATGCACGTCCTGTGGTTCCGCCGCAGTGCGCAAGATACCGAGAATCTCCTCTCGGCTGGGAATACTGTATGAATATTGGTTCAAATGGGTGCTTCAATCGTTTTTATTAAGTGACTACAGGAGCTAGTGTAACGGAGTACCGTTGTATTTACCTAACGCCCTCCTTGTCTCACGCCTTTCGCGATATTCATCGCATCGACGAATTGACATATTCGAGTTTTCCGCTATAATTCTGGTCTTTCGCATCGCCCAGATGGCGGAATTGGTAGACGCACTAGGTTCAGGTCCTAGCGGTGGCAACACTGTGGAGGTTCGAGTCCTCTTCTGGGCACCAGGTTTAAAAAAGGTCCGCAACATGCGGGCCTTTTTCTTTTTGCGTCCAGAAAACACGTGCGCCAGCCCTTCATTGTGCCGCCACGTCTCACCTCCACCTTGCGACCACGCCCATCCGTTTCCCAAAGCCAGCCTCAGGCTCAAATCAAAAACCCGTTGGTTTCCCAACGGGTTGTCATGCACTCGCTTCGCTGCTGTGCGCTGTGCAAACCTTGGATTCTGAAAGAAATGGCAAGTTCTGCTTAACTTGCGTCGCCTTTTCTCAGCCAGGCCGCGAGCTGGTGAGGCCGAAGGCTGTCATAGGCTTCGAACGGCTGGTGAATCCACGGATTGTGGGAGAGGTAGTGCATGAAGTAATCCGGCCTGACGGCAGAACAGGCTTTGTACCAGATGACCGCCGAGCGAACTTCCGTCACCGCCGGAAAATTCTCCTTGATGTGATTCTGGACCTTCTGCAGTGTCACGCCCGAATCCACCAGGTCATCCAGTAGCAGCACTCGCCCGGCCAGCGATCCCTTGGTGACGGTGATGTGCTTGGCGATATCGAGGTCACCTTGCACGGTACCAGCATCTTCGCGATATGAACTGGTCGATAGAATTGCCAACGGAACATCAAAGATCCGGGAAAAAATGTCGCCGGGACGCAAGCCGCCGCGCGCCAGGCACAGCACCTGGTCGAATGTCCATCCCGACTCATGAATCAGATGCGCCAGGCCGACCACGGCATTGTTGTAATCGTCCCAGGAGACCCACAGGTCCTTGTCGCTCGTCGAACTCATTGCTTCTCCCCGCCCCATCATGCAAACGGATGACGCAACACGATCGTTTCTTCGCGATCCGGCCCGGTCGATACCATGTCGACTGGCGTGCCGACCAATTCTTCGATCCTCTCGATATAGGCGCGCGCATGGGCTGGCAATGCGGCGAGAGACTTGACGCCGACGGTCGACTCCGACCACCCCGGCATCTCTTCGTAAATCGGCTCGCATCCGGCGGCCTCCTCCGCACCGACCGGGAAGACATCGATGGTCTTGCCGTCGAGCTTGTAGCCGGTGCAGATCTGCAGCGTCTCGAGACCATCGAGCACGTCGAGCTTGGTCAGGCACATACCCGTCACGCCATTGATCTGTACGGAACGCCGCAGCAGCGCCGCATCGAACCATCCGCAGCGACGGGGCCGCCCCGTCACTGTGCCGAATTCATGGCCGACACTGGCGAGATGCTTGCCAATGCCCTGATCCGTCGGTAATTCCGAGGGGAACGGGCCCGAGCCGACACGCGTCGTGTACGCCTTGGTGATGCCCATGATGTAATGCAGCATGTTCGGACCCACGCCGGATCCGGCTGCAGCGTTCCCCGCTACGCAATTGCTCGACGTCACGAACGGATAGGTGCCATGGTCAACGTCCAGCAGGCTGCCCTGGGCCCCTTCGAACAGCAGGTTGGCGCCTGCCTTGGATGCGGCATACAGGGCGCTCGAGACGTCGGCCACCATCGGCGTAATCCGTGGAACCGTTGCCGTGGCATCATCCATCGTCTTCTGGAAATCGACCGGTTGCGCCTTCAGGTACTGTGTCAGGACAAAATTGTGGTAGTCGAGATTTTCACGCAGCTTCTCGGCGAAACGTTTCTCGTTCAGGAGATCCGCAACGCGGATTGCCCTGCGCGCGACCTTGTCTTCATACGCTGGACCGATGCCTTTTCCGGTGGTACCGATCTTGGCGGAACCACGTGCGGCTTCGCGCGCGGCATCGAGCGCAGTGTGATATGGCAGGATCACCGGGCAGGCTTCGGAAACTTTCAGGCGCGATGCGACTTCCACGCCGCTGGCCTGGAGCTTGTCGATTTCGCGCAGCAGATCGGGCACCGACAACACGACGCCATTGCCGATATAGCAGGCAACGCCGGGGCGCATGATGCCGGATGGAATGAGCTGCAACGCCGTCTTCTGGCCGCCAATGACGAGCGTATGGCCTGCATTGTGCCCACCCTGAAAGCGCACCACCCCCTGTGCATGATCGGTCAACCAGTCGACGACCTTCCCTTTTCCTTCATCGCCCCATTGGGTGCCGATGACAACGACGTTCTTTGCCATGCTATCAACCTAGTTTTTTAAGAATCCAGTTTCCATTTTCGAACACGACTGCCCGATCGCAATCGAATTCGTCCTGATCGTTTTCGTGCCCCGGCAAGGCCTGGATCACGATTTCACCAGCTTTCCGCAATTCAATGATCTTTTCCCGCAATGCCGGTTCGGTACCCCATGGCGCGCGGATAGCCGACGTGCGCTCCGCACCCGGCATCAGGCGCGCCAGCTCCCGCAAATCCATGGAGAAGCCAGTCGCAGGCCGCGCGCGTCCGAACGCCTCGCCCACATGGTCATAACGTCCGCCCCGTGCCACCGCGTTCGGCAGCCCGGGAACATAAGCGGCAAACATGACACCGCTGTGGTAATGGTAACCACGCAGATCAGCCAGATCCACGGTGACGCTCGCGGTACCGCCCTTATTGACCAACAACTCGAGTTCGTCGAGCGCTCGCGTAATTCCCGGCGTTTTCGGAAGAACCTGGCGCGCGCGAATGAGCGTCGATGCGTCACCGTACAGGCCGGGGAGCGCCAACAGGGCTTCCCTTGTCACTGGGTCGAAGTCACGGGTAATTTCTCTCAAGCCCGGTGCATCTTTGGCTTCAAGCAGGCCGAACAGCTCGGGCTCCCACTTTCTTGCAACGGCATCATCCGCAATAATGGCGCGCAGCACGCCGACATGGCAAAGATCGAGCCGTACTCGCGAAATACCTGCAAGCGCGAGCGATGCGAGCGCGAGCTCCTGGATCTCCGCATCGGCCTCGAGTCCCGCATGTCCATAGATTTCCGCGCCGATCTGCAACGGTTCGCGCGTAGCATGAAAGCCCGACGGACGTGTGTGCAACACGCTCCCCGCGTAGCACAAACGCGTCACGGTGGCACGATTCAGCAGATGCGCGTCGATACGTGCAACCTGGGTCGTCATATCCGCTCGAACGCCCATTGTGCGCCCGGAAAGCTGGTCCACCAGCTTGAAGGTGCGCAAATCCATGTCTTTTCCGGTGCCGGTCAACAAGGATTCTAGGTATTCCAGCATCGGGGGCATGACCAGCTCGTATCCGTACAAGCGGAAGTTGTCGAGCAAGGCCCGGCGCAATTCTTCGATCTTGCGCGCTTCCGAGGGCAAGACGTCGGCGATGTTTTCAGGAAGAAGCCAGTTTGGCATGACAGGAAAGACAGCTTTATGAGTAAAAATTGACCAGCGCCAGCATCGCCAGACCGCACACAAGGGCAATCATGCCCAGAAAGCGAATCTGGCCATCTGACATCTGAAGTATGCGATTAACGGTGTCGCGCCATTGCCTGGGAAAGAGAAACGGAACGGTGCCCTCGATCAATAAAATCAAGCCCAGCGCCAATCCGAACGCAACGCCCCACGAGCACTCCATGACGCGCCCGTGTCATTTCCTGGCGGCGGCAGACGAACCTGCGCCCGGATTCTTGAAATACTTGAAAAACTCGGAGTTGGGATCGACCACCATCATGTCGCTGCGATTCCTGAAGCTTGCACGATACGCTTCAAGGCTGCGATAGAACCTGTAGAACTCGGGATTCTGACCGAACGCCTGCGCATAAATCTGGGACGCCTTCGCATCACCGTCGCCACGGATGTTTTCCGCATCACGATAGGCTTCGGCAAGGATGACGGTGCGCTGGCGGTCTGCGTCGGCGCGGATCTTCTCGGATTCGGCCGCGCCTGTGGAGCGCAACTCGTTCGCCACGCGCACGCGCTCCGCCTTCATGCGGTCGTACACTGAATTATTGATCTGCTCCACGTAATCGACACGCTTCAGGCGAACATCAACGATATCCACGCCAATCTGCTTGGCCTCATCGGCAACCTTCTTCTGGATCGCATTCATCACCTTGCCGCGCTCGCCGGAGATCACCTCGCGTACGGTACGCTTGGTAATCTCCTCGTTCAATGCGGCCTTGATGACTTGCTGCATACGGTCCTGCGCACGGCGCTCGTCGCCGGTAAAGCTGATGAAATACAGTCTCGGGTCAACAATGCGCCACTTGACATAGGCATCAACCAGGATGTTTTTCTTTTCGGCCGTAATGAAGCGATCAGCTTCGGGCGTGTCCAGCGTCAGGATACGCTTGTCAAGGAACAGCACATTCTGGAATGGCGGCGGCAGTTTGAAGTGCAGGCCAGGCTCGTTGATCACTTTCTTGACTTCACCCAGCGCGAACACGATGGCGTACTGCCGCTGATCGACAACAAATAGCGTCGAGAGCAGAACAAACAAGGCGATCAGCGCGGCGATCGAATAGGAAACGAGACGGCTCATTATCTGGTCTCCCGCTCGCGGGATTCGCGACCGTCACGGCTGCGCGGATCTTTCTGTCTTTGGTTATCCATCGATTGCAGCGGCTCGTTCGCCGATGAAGAGGTTGAAGACGATTGCGGCGCCGTCGGCACCGGCGCCCTTGCGGCGGCTCCCTCTGCTGCCGATTGCGAAATCAGCTTCTCCAGCGGCAGGTAGATCAGGTTGTTGCTGCCCTTGCTGTCGACCATGACCTTGGTCGTGTTGGCAAAAATCTGCTGCATGGTATCGAGGTACATGCGGTCGCGCGTAACGGCCGGCGCTTTCTGGTATTCGACCAGCACCTGCTTGAAGCGCGCGGCATCGCCCTGCGCATTCGCGACAACACGTGCGCGATAGGCTTCGGATTCCTGCAACAAGCGGGATGCGGCGCCGCGGGCGCGCGGAATCACGTCATTGGCATAGGCCTGGCCTTCATTCTTCTGCCGCTCGCGGTCCTGTCCTGCCTTGACTGCATCGTCGAAGGCAGCCTGCACCTGTTCAGGTGGTTGCACGGCCTGCATCGTCACATTCGTGATCTGCACTCCGGCCTTGTAACGGTCGGTAATCTGCTGCATCAACTGGCCGACGTCGAATGCCACCTTTTCGCGCCCTTCGTACAACACGAAATCCATCTTGCTGTGGCCGACGATTTCACGAATCGCCGTTTCCGCCACCTGCCGCACCAGATCCTCCTGGTCGCGATTGTTGAACAGCCATTCCGCCGCATTCTTGAGCTTGTACTGAACCGCGAATTGAATATCGATGATGTTCTCGTCATCGGTCAGCATCAACGCCTCTTTGGCCTGCTTGTTCCTGATGTTCGACCGGTAGCCCACCTCCACGGTGCGCACCTGAGACACATTGACGATTTCATGGCTCTGGATGGGATACGGCCAGCGCCAATTGAAACCGGCCGGCGTCATATGACTGTATTTTCCGAAAGTCAGTACGACGCCAGTCTGCCCTTCCTGTACGATGAAGAAGCCGCTGACCAGCCAGAGAAAGACGAGGATCGTCGCAATCAGGCCGAAGCCGATACCGGCGCCCTTTGCGTCAGGATTGAAGCCTCCGCCCTCGCCTTCGCCGCGCCCCTTGTTGCCGAACAGGCGGTTCAGTCGCTGATTGAATTCGCGCCATAATTGATCCAGATCAGGCGGACCGTCACTCGGCCGCTTACCATCCTGATTCTGGTTCTGACCATTGTCCTGGGAACCGCGCCCCCATCGAGGATCGTTGAGCGAAAATTTCAGGCCGATTTTTTTGATTAGAGGAATAGGCATTCTCTCGCCATCCGGCTTATGTTAATGGGTTGCAACGCCAATTATTCTTGAAGCCATCTCATAGCGGCTTAGGCTCGCGCATCGTGCTGTTCCTGAACCGGCAGACGATCAAGGCGCGCCACTGGATTTTCTTTTGCAAACTCCGCGATGGCTTCGCGAAGCAGATCCAAGCCCGCTCCGGTCTGGGCGCTAATGAAAACACGCCGGATTTTATCATATTCATCACGCTCCAAAGCCGGCTCAAGACCCGCAGCGTCAATCTTGTTCCAGACCAGAATCTGTGGAATATGATCGGCACCGATTTCACTCAGAACCGCGTTCACCTGCTCGATCTGCTCCATCCTGACCGGGCTGGCCGCATCGACAACATGCAACAGCAGATCGGCGTGAATCGTCTCTTCCAGGGTGGCCCTGAATGCGGCAACCAGCTGGTGGGGAAGCTCACGAATGAAGCCTACCGTGTCGGAAATGACGACATTGCCCGCCTCACCAAGGTAGATGCGGCGCGACGTCGTATCCAGCGTCGCAAACAATTGGTCGGCCGCGTAAGCCTGCGCCTTGGTGAGAGCGTTGAACAGCGTCGACTTGCCAGCATTGGTATAGCCGACCAACGAGACCGAAAAGGTGTTGCTGCGTCCGCGCGCCCGGCGCTGGGTCTCACGCTGGCGCTGCAATTTGTCCAGCCGGGTGCGTAATGCCTTGACCCGGTCACCCAGCAGGCGACGGTCGGTCTCGAGCTGAGTCTCACCCGGTCCCCGCAAACCGATACCACCCTTCTGGCGCTCGAGGTGGGTCCAGCCGCGAATCAGGCGCGTGGCAAGATGCTGCAGCTGCGCCAGCTCTACCTGCACCTTGCCCTCGTGGCTCTTCGCCCGCTGCGCAAAGATATCGAGAATCAGGCTGGTGCGATCCACCACCCGGATCTTCAGGTGGCGTTCGAGGTTGCGTTGCTGGGCCGGCGATAGCGCATGGTTGAAAATGACGATATCGAGCTGGTCGCGAACGACCGCGTCCGCAATCTCGTCGGCCTTGCCTGAACCGACGAAAAGTGCGGCATCCGGACTTGATCGTTTTCCTGTGATTACTACGGCGGGTTGTGCCCCTGCCGATTTCGACAGCAGGGACAATTCCTCAAGACTGGCAGCAAAATCGCCTTTGCCGAAATCAACGCCGACTAAAGCAGCGCGCATAAGATGGGAGTGCAGATCAACGATGCTTTATTCCGCGTCAGATTCAAGGTTGAGATTGACGGCGCGCGCCGGCACCACCGTGGAGATGGCGTGCTTGTAGACCATTTGCGTTACTGTATTACGCAACAGAACGACATATTGATCAAAAGACTCGATGTGCCCCTGAAGCTTGATGCCATTCACAAGGTAAATCGAAACCGGTACGTGCTCTTTGCGTAAGGCGTTGAGGAAGGGGTCTTGTAACAGTTGCCCTTTATTGCTCATGACGGCTCCATGGTGTTGTTGTGATGTGGAGTTGGAGACAACCTGACGGTTTTCAAGTGCCCCTTTAACAGTGAATTACGAATGTAATCGATTTTTGCGTTTCGTGCCAAGCCCAAGACTATTTTTCATGCTTGGCAAAAGGATTCTTACCCGAACGCAGTTCGATACGTAATGGAGTCCCGACCAGGGAAAAAGTTTCGCGGAAGTGCTTCTCGAGGTAACGCCTGTAATTGGCGTCGATCGCTTCCAGTGCATTGCCGTGAATGACGACGATCGGAGGGTTCTGCCCCCCTTGGTGCGCATACCTCAGCTTGGGGCGAATCGAGCCCTTGCGGCGCGGCTGCTGGTGCTCGACAGCCTCGATCAGCGCACGCGTGAGTTGCGGCGTCGATAACTTGGCCGTGGCCGCTGCATAGGCAGCATCGATCGACTTCATCAAGGGGCCGACGCCCGTGCCTTTCAACGCCGAAATGAAGTGGAATTTCGCGAAAAACAGGAAATTCAGCTTGCGCTCGATATCCATCTTGATCTCGTCGCGACGGTCGCTTTCCAGGCCGTCCCATTTGTTCACGCCGACCACGAGCGCGCGGCCGGATTCAAGCACGAACCCGGCAATGTGTGCATCCTGCTCCGAAATATCTTGCTGCGCGTCAAGTAACAGCAAGACAACATTGGCCTCGGAAATCGATTGCAGCGTTTTGACGACCGAGAATTTTTCAATCGCCTCGAACACTTTTCCCCGTCGACGAATGCCCGCGGTATCGATCAGCGTGTAATGCTTGCCATCCCGTTCAAATGGAATCTCGATGGAATCGCGCGTCGTTCCGGGCATGTCGAACGCGATGACACGATCCTCACCCAGCAGTGTATTGATGAGCGTCGATTTCCCGACATTCGGGCGTCCGACGATTGCTATCTTGATACCCTTAATGCCGGTTTCCACCGGCTCTTCTTCCGCCGGGCGCTGCGCGAACGCTACGTCGAGGGACTCATTGACCAAGTCGAGAACGCCGTCACCATGGGCGGCAGAAATCACATAGGGATCGCCCAGGCCGAGTTCGTAGAAATCGGCGACGACGGAGGTGTACTTCATGCCCTCGGCCTTGTTCACCACCAGCAGAACCGGCCGGCCTGATTTACGCAGGAAGTCGGTGATCGTCTTGTCATGCGGCGTGAGTCCCTGCCTGCCGTCAACGATGAAGATTACGACATCCGCTTCCGCCACAGCCTGCTTGGTCTGCTTGGCCATCTCGACCATGATGCCTTCCTTGGCAACAGGCTCGAAACCGCCGGTATCAATGACCAGGAACGGACGCTCGCCAACGCGTCCTTCGCCATAGTGACGATCGCGTGTCAATCCTGGGAGGTCGGCGACCAACGCATCGCGCGACCGGGTGAGCCGGTTGAACAATGTGGACTTGCCGACATTCGGTCGGCCTACTAATGCAATAACCGGCTTCATTGAATTTTTTACTCTGTTGCCAACGCAACTACCGTACCCGCTTGTGTTTGAAAAATTGCAGCCTTGCGCGACAGCGGCACTGCAGCCATC
Organism: Pseudomonadota bacterium; assembly: GCA_021821365.1. Taxonomy (GTDB): domain Bacteria; phylum Pseudomonadota; class Gammaproteobacteria; order Burkholderiales; family Burkholderiaceae_D; genus Noviherbaspirillum. The sequence goes on from JAKACN010000090.1 coordinate 14,927, forward strand.
ACCGCGCTGCCATCGGTACTGACCCGTGCGGCAAGGGCTCCGTCATCACGCGAGAGGAAATGTATATAACCTTCGGCATCGCCGACAGCCACTGCTCGGCCGACGGGCGCGGGCGTCGACAACCGGCGATTTGCCAGTTTGTTATTGCGCCACGCACCCGACCCCGTATCTCGGGAGAAAGCCGTCACGACGCCACCCTCGTCAGCAGCATACACGTACAGGTCATCGGCGCCCACGCCGACGTCGCTGGACAATTCCTTGGCCCAGCGTGCCGCACCGGTATTGGCATCGAAACACGCCACCCGCCCCTGGTACGCGACGGCACACACGTCCCGCCCGATTACGACCGGCGCGCCGGAAAGGTCCGCGATCCGTTCAAGTTCGGTTGTGCCTCGCGGGTCGCCGACTGCCACCTCCCAGCGCGGACCACCGTTGGAAAGCGCCAAAGCGGCAAGTCGGCCGCCTGGGAGGGCGACATAGGCAGTTGCCCCGGAGATCACGATACCGGGAGCAGTACGCAAGGTCAGCGGCGGGGACGTGCGCTGCGCAACCCAACGTCGCATGCCGGTATCCACGTCGTAGGCCGCAATGCGGTTGTCGACACTGCGTACCACGACAAGTCCCTGGCCAACCGCAGGAGCGGAAAGGATCTCGCTGGATGCTTGCGCCTTCCAGCGCAGTTTCCCGTCGCTGTCGAACGCCATCAGAACACCTTTTTCGGCGCCGACGGCAATCGTGGTGCCATCGCTGCCGACGCCTGCTGTCAACGACGTCGCTGCGTTAATCCTCCAGCGTTCGCGTCCGCTATCGATGTCGATGCGGACAATCGCGCCAGCGGCTGATGCAGCGTACACGCTGTCGCTCGTCACCGCCGGCGTGAACACGAATGCCCCGGCGCGGCCAATCGACGTCGACCACGCGGTTCGCACCGCCAGGCTCTGCTTGAAGTCAACCAGCGGCGCCGGTGGATTCTTCGGCGCCGGCTTGCTGGAAAACGGGTTCCAGGAAGCACATCCGGCCAGGACGGCGATCACTGCGGCATAGGTCAGCTTCTCGGCAATACGCATTTCTTCCCCTTGTACTGGTCAGGCCGCGGCTTTTGCCGGTGCTCCGCCGATGGCGTCCATTTTCAACTGGATCAGTTGACGAGCCGGGTTTGCTTCCTCGGTCTTTTCAAGCGCGAGCTTGTAGGCATTGCGTGCTTCCTCGGCTTTTCCCTGTGCAGCAAGGATGTCGCCCTTGCGATCCGCCACCGCACCGGCGAATTCCGCGGGAAAATCGCCGCCGAGCACCTTCAGCCCTTCGTCATAGGCTTTCTCATCAAGCAGAATGCCGGCCAGGCGAATTTTCGCGATGGCCTTGTATTCGTCGCTTCCATGATCCATCGCCCATTGCAACTGGATCTTGGCGGCTTTCAGGTCGTTGGCGTCGAATGCACTTTTCGCTGCAGCCAGCGCGGACATCTGCGCATAGGCTGTGCGGCTGAACTTGTCTTCGATGTCGGATGCCGCGCGCTGTACCTTGGCGTTGTCCTTGGCGGATACGGCCCTTTGCAACTCTTCATAAAGCTGCCCGGCCTGCACCGACTGATTGCGCTGGAAGTAATTCCAGCCGGTCCATGCGGAATAACTCGCCAGGGCAATGATCAGCAGCCACGTGACCAGGTTGCCGTATTGATTCCACCAGGCCTTAAGGGTGGCTAGCTGTTCTTGTTCTTCGAGATCGTATGCCATGATGTGTTGATTCCCTTAGTGGTGGTGATGGTGATGACTCGGATCGTCGCACTCGTCCCCGCACGTGATCTGGCCAATGAGGTAATCCGGTACGGAATCAAACGGGACGGTGCTCTGGTTATGTTCGAGGTCGACGGAACGCAGCGCCTTGACGTTCGCCACGCCCCTGGACACTTCGTCGTCGCCGAGGATCACCGCATAACTCGCGCCGCTCGCATCGGCGCGTTTCATCTGCGACTTGAAGCTGGCGCCACCGGCTGCGGATGCGCAATTCAGCACGACATCAAGGCCGGCATCGCGCAGGCGCTCCGCCACGATGAATGCCTGGAGCTGCGCAGCCTCGCCCTGATGCACGACGTAGACGTCGCACTGGTTGGGTTCGAACTGTTCACCGCTGGCCTTCATGAGTTCGAGCAAGCGTTCGACGCCGATGGCAAAGCCGCATGCCGGCGTCGGTTTTCCGCCGAACATCTCGACCAGGGGATCATAACGGCCGCCGCCGCAGACAGTGCCCTGGGAACCAAGTTGATCGGTCACCCACTCGAACACGGTGCGGTTGTAGTAGTCCATGCCGCGTACGAGGCGCGGATTGATGGTGAACGGGATGCCGTAGCGACGCAGGATCTTCTGCACGCCCTCAAAATGCGCGCGCGATTCGTCGCCCAGATAATCGAGCAGCTTCGGTGCGGCATTGACCATCTCCTGCATCGTCGGATTCTTGGTATCGAGGATGCGCAAGGGATTCGAGTACAAGCGGCGTTGCGCATCGGCGTCGAGCACCTCCTTGTGCGCTTCGAGGTAGGCGACGAGGTCGGCACGATGGCGATTGCGCTCATCCGCGTTGCCAATCGAGTTCAGTTCCAGCCTGATGTCCTGCAAGCCGAGATCGTCCCAGAGGCGCTGGCACAGCATGATCAGCTCGGCATCGATGTCCGGACCTGTGAAGCCGATTGCCTCCGCACCGACCTGGTGGAACTGGCGATAGCGCCCGCGCTGCGGCTTTTCATGGCGGAACATCGGCCCCGCATACCACAGGCGCTTCGGCCCGTCGTAGGTCAGGTTGTGCTCGAGCGCCGCGCGCACCACGCCGGCTGTGCTCTCCGGCCGCAACGTCAGCTGGTCGCCGTTCATCGAATCGACGAACGAGTACATTTCCTTTTCGACGATATCGGTCACTGCGCCAAGGCCCCGCGCGAACAGCGCCGTTGGCTCGACGATCGGCGTCCGAATCTGCTGAAAGCCATAGCTCTTCAACACCGATTGCACGGTATTTTCGAACAGCTCCCACAGCGGTGCGTCGGCCGGCAGGATGTCATTCATCCCTTTCACGCCAACGATCTTTTCTGCTTTCCTGTTTTCTGACATTCTCTTCGAATCCACTCGGCCTGGCT
>JAKACN010000358.1 GCA_021821365.1 Pseudomonadota bacterium
ATCCGCGCCGGCAGGTTCGCAGCCAGCCCGCGCGCCTGGGACTGGTCGAAGCGGACATTGATCCACAAGCTCTTCGGATCGATCAGCTCGACCACGCTCTGTCCGGCGACGACCGTCGTACCTGGGTCCGCATTGCGCGCGGTCACCAGGCCATCGAAAGGCGCGACCAGGCGCAGGTTGCGGCGTTGCGCGAGCAGGGCTTCGCGCTCCGCGCGGACCCGCGCGAGATCCTCGCGCACGCCGTTCAGGCTGGCGTCCGCGACACGCAGTTCGTTCTGCTTCGTGGCGAGAATTTCCTCGCTGGTCGAGCGTACCGCCAGCAGTTGTTCGTAGCGGCTTGCCTGCGCTTGCGCATAGGCGCGACGTGCCTTCGCCTCGGTCAATTGCGCATCGCTGCGTTTGATCGCGGCCTCCTGGGCGCGGATCCGATCGTCGATGTCGACCGGATCCATTTCCCCGAGCACCTGGCCCGCCTTGACGCGATCCCCGACCTGCACGTCAAGGCGCCGCACCCGCCCCGCGACGGTCGGCCCCACGCGATAGGTGTATTGCGATTCGACGGTACCGATGCCAAAGAGTGCCGGCGCGATCGAACGGTTTTCGACGGTTGCTGCCGTCACCGGCACCGGCGCGAGCGGCCCCGAGCGCAGCGCGACCCAGCCAAAGAGGGCGAGAAGAGGCACGAGCACGGTCAGCAGTGCCAGCGTGCGACGCTGCATGGATGGGAGTTTCATGACGCGCTCCTGATACCGCGGAGGTAGATGGCGAAAATGCGTGGGGCGTCGCGACGCATGCGGCCCACGTCGCCGGCCAGCAGAGACTGCATCACCAGGCCCTGGACGGTGCCGATGAAAAGGACGGCGGCGGCATCGCTGTCGAGACCCGAATCCAGTTCGCCGTCAGCCTTGCCCGCTTCAATCAGCTTGCGCAACCGTTCTCCATAGCGGCGCACGATGGTCTGTACCAGCTTCTTGGCCGCGGTCTCCTCGGCGCGCTGCAGTTCGCCGAAGATGATGCGCGGCACACCAGGCCGTTGAACGACGAAGTCGACGTGCGCCATGAACACCGCTTCCAGTGCCCTGGTGGGCGAGGATGCCGCCTCGGCGGCCTTGTCCACGCGCGACAGCAATTGGTCCGCTACCCATTCCATCACCGCCTGCAGGATGGCATCCTTGGTCGGGAAGTGGCGGAACAGCGCACCTTGCGTCAACCCCATCCGCTTGGCGATGGCCGACGTGGTGATCTCGCTCGGGTTCTGCTCCGCAGCGAGTTCGACGACCGTGTCGACGGTCACGGCGCGGCGCTCGTCCGCCGGCAGTTTGGTTGGTCCTTGCATTCCGCGGCCCTTAAGTAAGTAACTTATTACTAGCTTACCTGCAAAATCGAGAATGTCAAGAACGGCTTCCCCACTTGCCGTCCAAGCCGTCTATTCAGGAGGATTGCGGCGTTTCGTCGCGCGCGTGCCCAAGGTTTTCCGCCGCCGCGGGAAATTCAATCCATGCAGCCGTTCCGCCTTCGCTGCGCGGTGCCATCTGGAATGTCCCGCCAAAGCGTTTCGCTATGGCCTCGACGATGGAGAGACCGAGGCCGCTGCCCTGGCCCGTTCCCTTGCGCCAGAAGCGCTGCACGGCCTGATGACGGTCCGCTTCGCTCAGTCCTTGCCCTTCATCCAGGATGGAAAAGCAGATGGATTCTCCGGACTCGCTCACGCGAAGTATCACCGGGGACGTATCCGGCGAATAGCGCAAGGCATTGTCAACAAGATTGCGCAACGCGGTCGCAACGAGCGCCGGCGGCGCGGCGACATGACCATAGCCATCGCCCTGTACGATGACACGTTTTCTCGATTCGCTGGAAATTTCATTCAGGGCGAGCCCCGCGATCTCCATGGCGGACGCGGTCTCCCCGCCACCAAAAGAAGAGGGGCTTTCGACGCGCGCAAGTGTCAGCAACTGCTCCAGGGTGCGTTGCAGCCGCCGGACGCCTTCCTCCGCATGCTCAAGCGACGTGACCGTCTCATTGCCCGCCGTCAGCCGTGCCACCTGAATATGCGTCTTGATCGCGGTCAGCGGCGTTCGCAATTCATGCGCAGCATCGCCGGTGAATCGACGCTCGCGTTCGATCGCGCTTTGCGTGCGATCCAGCAGTCGATTGATGGTCTGAACCAGCGGGGACAGCTCAGCCGGGACTCTTGTCGCGGGAAGCGCTGCGACCTCGTCCGGCTTCCGGTCCGCGAGTGCCTGCCGTATCGATTCCAGCGGATCCAGTCCCCGCCGTATGCCGAACCAAAGCACGACCAGGCTGCCCAGCATCGCAATCAGGAAGGGTACAACCGTGGCGACGATGATATTGTCCAGCAGCGCCTGCCGTTTATCGACGCGATCCGCGGTCGTGACGCGTCTTCCGCCCTGGTCCAGCGTATAGCTTCTCCACTGCTCGCCGCGAATGGTTCGCGTACTGTAGCCGCCTTGCCCCATGCTGAGTCCGCTCGGGCTATTGTGCGTTCGCGCGACGAGTCCGCCGTGCAGCAGTCTCACTTCGCAGGCAACACCGTCCTTCGCGGCAACGTCGAGCACGCTTTGCGGCGCGGATTCCGTGTCTGGCAGATCCGGCATTTGCGAAACCAGGCTCGCGACCATGCGAGCCGATGCCGCCAGACGTTCGTCCAACGCATCGCGAAACTTGGTCCGTACGTCGAGAAACATCCAGACCGAAGTTGCTCCCCACAGAATCGTGAACGACAGGCCGATAATGGCCATCAATCGAAGACGCAACGTCATGGTCCCGCTTCTCCAAGCCGATACCCGACCCCGCGAACGGTCTCTACGATCCTCGGCCCCAACTTGCGGCGCAAGTGATGAATGTGAACGTTGATCGCATTGCTTTCGACGCTCTCTTCAAAGCCGTAGAGACAATCCTTGACCTGGTCGGCGGTCAAAATGCGATGTGGATTGCCCAGCAATGCCTGGAGTAACGCAAGCTCTCGTCGCGACAATTCGATGCGAACCCCGCCAAGCGTCACTTCGCGGTTTACCGGGTTGAAGGAAAGCGTTCCATGTTGAATCGTGCTCGTACTGCGCCCAGCCGTACGCCGGTGCAAAGCCTGCAATCGCGCGACCAGCTCATCGAGATCGAAGGGCTTCAATAGATAATCGTCTGCTCCGGCCTGAAGACCGGACACGCGATGCTCAATGGCATCGCGCGCAGTCAAAATAAGAATGGGAAGAGAATAACCATCCCTGCGCAGGCGTTGCAGCAGGATCATTCCGTCCTCATCGGGCAGGCCGAGATCGAGCACGAGAATATCGAAGTGTCCGGTCTCAAGCGCAGCCTGCGCCGGTCTCGCGCTGTCAACATGATCGACTGTCATCGCATGATGGCGCAGCCCGGCGACAATTCCCGTTGCAACAAGGGCATCGTCTTCGATTAATAGAACGTGCATGGACTGCTTCGGGTAGAAAACTTCAGTATAAATGCCATCGACTGCGCTCGGGTAAACACAGTCCGGTCTTGTCGGCGCAACACGGCGTCGCTCATGTGCGGGCCGCAACAAATCCATGACCCTCAACCTGCATGACACCCGCAGAAACTGACTCAGATCAAGCCCTCCTGATAATTCCATGCGATCAGCTACACGTTAACCTTGCCTTAATCCTTGCCAAATATCATC
>JAKACN010000091.1 GCA_021821365.1 Pseudomonadota bacterium
ATGCGCATAAATGCGCATCCCGTCGCCAAGTGACCTGCTAGTGCCGCTTCAGCGCGCGCCAGCCGATGTCACGCCGGAATTGCGCGCCGTCGAAGTGGATGTTGTCGACCACGTCGTAGGCATGTTTCTGGGCGATCCGGACGCTGTCGCCCAGCCCCACCACACAGAGCACGCGACCGCCGGAAGTGGCGAGTTTGCCGCCGCTCATTGTCGTTCCCGCATGGAAGGTGACACAATTCGGCGATTCTTCGGGAATGCCGGTAATCACATCGCCCTTGCGCGGCGCGTCCGGATAACCGGCCGCAGCCATGACCACGCCGAGCGCGGTGCGGCGATCCCATTCCAGTTCCACCTGGTCGAGCGTGCCGTTGACGGCATGTTCCAGCACGCCCACGAAATCAGTCTTGAGACGGGCCATGATCGGCTGGGTTTCCGGATCGCCCATGCGGCAGTTGAATTCGAGCGTCTTCGGATTGCCCTTTTCATCGATCATCAGTCCGGCGTACAGGAAGCCGGTGAACGGAATGCCGTCCTTCATCATGCCGAGCACGGTCGGGTTGATGATTTCGCGCAGGATCCGGGCATGCAGCGAGGGCGTGACGATCGGTGCGGGCGAGTAGGCGCCCATGCCGCCGGTGTTCGGTCCTTCGTCGCCGTCCTTCAGGCGCTTGTGATCCTGGCTGGTGGCCAGAGGCAGCACATGCTTGCCGTCGACCATCACGATGAAGCTGGCTTCCTCGCCGGCCAGGAATTCCTCGATCACCACGCGCGCGCCGGCATCGCCGAGCTTGTTGTCGGAAAGCATCATGTCGACCGCCGCGTGGGCCTCGTCGACGGTCATCGCCACCACCACGCCCTTGCCGGCGGCCAGGCCGTCGGCCTTGATGACGATGGGCGCGCCCTTCTGGTTGATGTACTTGCGCGCGGCCTGCGCGTCGGAAAAGGTCTGGTAATCGGCGGTGGGAATGCGATGGCGCTTCATGAAGGCCTTGGCGAAGTCCTTCGAGCTTTCCAGTTGCGCGGCTTCCTTCGTCGGGCCGAAGATCTTCAGGCCCTGTTCGCGGAAGAGGTTGACGATACCGGCGGCCAGCGGCACCTCCGGTCCCACGACGGTCAGGGCGATGTGTTCCTTGACCGCGAACTGCGCCAGCCATGCCGGATCGGTGATGTCGACGTTCTGCAGGCGCGGGTCGAGCGATGTGCCGCCGTTGCCCGGCGCAACATAAACCATTTGGATCCGCTCGGATTGCGCAAGCTTCCAAGCCAGGGCATGTTCGCGGCCGCCTGAGCCGACTACCAGAATTTTCATGAAATTTAAAACGGTTAGTGGGTGGTGCAAGGGATTTGCATGCACTACCTAATTTACTTGTGAAACGGGTAAAGCGAAAGGCTGATTTCCTGATCGGATGACTTGCTGCAACAGTTCAAGTTCCGGCCATGCTTGTCGTCCTGGTCTTTGCAGGGCGGCCCGGCGCTGCCGGGCCGGGCAGACGATCTTATTCTTCGATCACAGCGTTGGTGTATACCTCTTGCACGTCGTCGAGGTTCTCCAGCGCGTCCAGCAGTTTTTGCATCCTGGCCGCATCGTCGCCGGTGAACACGGTTTCGGTCGACGGCTTCATGACGACTTCGGCCATTTCCGACTTGAAGCCGGCCTTATCCAGCGCGTCCTTGACATTGGAGAAATCGTTCGGCGCCGTGATGACTTCGATGCCGCCTTCATCGTCCGTGACGACGTCTTCGGCTCCGGCTTCGAGCGCCGCTTCCATCAGCGCGTCCTCATTCGTGCCCGGCGCGAAGTACAGCTGGCCGCAGTGCTTGAACAGGAAAGCCACCGAGCCTTCGGTGCCCATGTTGCCGCCGAACTTGGAAAAGGCGTGCCGTACCTCGGCCACGGTACGCACCCGGTTGTCGGTCATGCAATCAACGATGATCGCCGCGCCGTTGATGCCGTAGCCCTCGTAGCGGATTTCTTCGTAGTTCGCCCCTTCCAGGCCACCGGTGCCGCGCTGGATCGCGCGTTGCACATTGTCCTTCGGCATGTTGGCATCGGCCGCCTTGTCCACTGCGAGGCGCAAGCGCGGATTGCTCGTGAGATCGCCGCCGCCCATGCGCGCCGCGACCGTGATCTCCTTGATCAGCCGCGTCCAGATTTTTCCGCGCTTGGCGTCGGTTGCGGCTTTTTTGTGCTTAATATTGGCCCATTTACTGTGTCCAGCCATGGCAAATCTTTCTTGGAAGTGAACGAGAAGAAGGCCGATCCCTCGGAACCTGGCAGGAAACCTGATCCAAAATAAGTGGGAATCGCGCCGAAAACCAATCTACAATTTTACCATACCGCCCTCTGTCAAAACCTTCGGAAAGCTAGCCAGACAATGCCCAAACCCCTGTTGATCGCCAAGCATCAAGACCAGGAACTCGTCCTCCTGCCCAACCTTGCCAACCGCCACGGCTGCATCACCGGCGCCACGGGCACCGGCAAGACCGTGACCCTGCAGGTCATGGCCCAGGCGCTGTCGAACATCGGCGTGCCGGTCTTCATGGCCGATGTCAAGGGCGACCTTTCCGGTTTGGCAAAACCCGGCACGCCGACGCCGCGCATCAAGGAGCGGCTCGATCTGTTGAAACTCGGGGAACAGTCCTGGGCCGCCTGCCCGGTGACCTTCTGGGACGTGTTCGGCGAAAAGGGCCATCCGGTGCGTGCCACCATTTCAGACCTCGGGCCGCTCCTGCTGTCGCGCATGCTCAACCTGAACGAGGTGCAGCAGGGCGTGCTGCAACTGGTGTTCAAGGTGGCGGACGACAACGGCCTGCTGCTGCTCGACACCAAGGACCTGCGCGCGATGCTGCAGCACGTGGCGGAACATTCCGCAGAGCTGCAGACCGAATACGGCAATATCTCCGCCGCGAGCATCGGCGCCATCCAGCGCGGCCTGCTCGCCATCGACGAGCAGGGCGGCGACCGCTTCTTCGGCGAACCGATGCTCAACATCGAGGATTTCATGCAGACCGACCCGCAGGGCAAGGGCGTGGTGAACATTCTCGCCGCGGACAAGCTGCTGAATGCGCCGCGCCTGTATGCGATCTTCCTGCTGTGGATGCTGTCCGAACTGTTCGAGCACCTGCCGGAGGTGGGCGATCTCGACAAGCCCAGGCTCGTGTTCTTCTTCGATGAAGCGCACCTGCTGTTCGACGAGGCGCCGAAGGCATTGCTGCAGAAGATCGAGCAGGTGGTGCGGCTGATCCGTTCCAAGGGCGTCGGCGTCTATTTCGTCACGCAGAATCCGCTGGACATTCCCGACACCGTGCTCGGCCAGCTCGGCAACCGCGTGCAGCACGCCCTGCGCGCCTACACGCCGCGCGACCAGAAGGCGGTGCAGGCGGCGGCGGAAACCTTCCGCGCAAATCCGAAGCTCGATACCGCACAGGCCATCACCGAACTGGCCGTCGGCGAGGCGCTCGTCTCCTTCCTTGACGAGAAAGGTCGTCCGAACGTGGTCGAGCGCGCCTTCGTCGTACCGCCCGCATCGCAGATCGGCCCGATTACGGACGACGAGCGCCGCGAGGTCATGGCCAATTCCGTGGTGGACGGGGTGTACGAACAGGTTGTCGACCGCGAATCCGCCTATGAAAAACTGAAGGGGCGGATTGCCACCGACATGCCCAGGACGGCAAAGGTGCCGTCAGCCAATGGCGGCGCCGGGCAACCGCAACCGCCGCAGGCGAGCGGCCCGTCAATTGGCGACACGTTCAAGGACGCACTGGGCGGCCTGTTCGGCGGCAGCGGCGTCGGCCGCCGCAAGGACACGATGGTCGAAGCCATGGTCAAGTCCGCTGCCCGCAGCATCGGCTCGCAAGTCGGCCGCGAAATCATTCGCGGCGTGCTGGGTTCGATCATGAAACGGTGATTTTTGGGGTCCACGAAAGACACGAAAAACACGAAAAAATTCGATGACATCCTTTCCGTGGTTTTCGTGGACAACGACTTGGCGCCACCCAATGCATCTAAGGCCAATCTCATACGAGGGGTGAGTGTGACGCAAACATTGGAAAGGCAAGTGGTCCACGGAAAACACGGAAGACACGAAAAGGATGCCCCCGAATTTTTTCGTGTCTTTCGTGTCTTTCGTGGACCAAAAATCCCATGTTTTTTCCGCGCAATGTAAGAAAATCATTCGCGGCGTAAAATCGCCGGATGTCTTCTGTACCCGCACATTCTTCCGCACGCCAGGATTTCCTCTACGGCCTTGCCATCGCCATTCTCGGGGCGGTGCTGTTTTCCGCCAAGGCCATTGTCGCCAAGCTGATCTATCGCTACGACGTCGATGCGGTGACGCTGATCGCGTTCCGCATGATCTTCGCGCTGCCGTTCTTTGCCGCCGTCGCATTCTGGCAGGCGGGAAAATCCGCTCCGCTGACCAATGGCGAGCGCGTCCGCATCGCGGTGCTCGGCATGGTCGGCTATTACCTCTCCAGTTTTTTCGATTTTCTTGGGCTGCAGCACATCTCGGCCGGGCTGGAGCGGTTGATCCTGTTCCTCACGCCTTCCTTCGTGCTCCTGATTTCGGCGGTGTTTCTGCACAAGAAAATCACCCGCGTTGAATGGCTGGCGCTGGGCACGGCCTATCTCGGCACGGTATTGGTTTTCTTGCATGACGTGCGCCTCGGCGGCGCGAATGTCGGGCTGGGGAGTGCTTTCGTGCTCGGGAGTGCGCTATTGTATGCGCTGTACCTGTTGCAATCCGGTCAGCTGGTGCGGCGGGTCGGCGCGATCCGGCTGGTGGCGTATGCGATGTGCGCCGCCAGCGTGGCATGCATCCTGCAATTCTTCGTGCTGCGACCCGTATCCTTGCTCGCGCAGCCGACACCGGTGTATTGGCTGTCCCTGGTGAATGCCGTGTTTTGCACGGTGTTCCCGGTATTTTTGACAATGGTCGCGGTGGCGCGCGTCGGCGCGCCGACGGCATCACAGGCCGGCATGATCGGGCCTGTGTCGACCCTGTTCATGGGAGCGGTGATCCTGGGGGAACCCGTCACCGGTATCCAGTTGGCCGGCACGGCGCTGGTGCTCGCCGGCATTTATTTATTGTCCAGAAAGAAAACATAGGAAACGACATGGATCTTGGAATAAGCGGCAAGACCGCGCTGGTATGCGGCGCGAGCAAGGGACTGGGGCGCGGCTGCGCGGAAGCGCTGGCCGGCGAGGGCGTGCATGTGACCCTGGTGGCGCGCACGCCAGACGTGCTGGAAGCGACGGCCGAAGAGATACGGCGCAAGACCGGCGTCAAGGTCACGGCGGTCGCTTGCGACATCACCACGCCGGACGGACGCGCGAAGGCGCTGGCCGCCTGCCCGCAACCGGACATCCTCGTCAACAATGCCGGCGGCCCCCCGCCGGGCGACTTCCGCAACTGGACGCGCGAAGACTGGATCGCGGCGCTGGACGCCAACATGCTCACGCCGATCGAACTGATCAAGGCCACCGTCGACGGCATGATCGCGCGCCGTTTCGGCCGCATCGTCAACATCACGTCGAGCGCGGTAAAGGCGCCGATCGACATCCTTGGCTTGTCCAACGGCGCGCGCTCCGGCCTGACCGGATTCGTTGCCGGACTGGCGCGCAAGACAGTCGCGCATAACGTCACCATCAACAACCTGCTGCCCGGCCAGTTCGAGACCGATCGGCTGATGAAAACGATCGGAGCATCCGCTGCTGCAGCAGGGAAGAGCGTCGACGAGGCAATGGCCGCGCGCCGCAAGCAGATTCCCGCGCAGCGCTTCGGCTCGCCGGCCGAATTCGGCGCCGCCTGCGCCTACCTGTGCAGCGTGCATGCGGGCTACATGACCGGCCAGAACGTCCTGCTGGACGGTGGCAATTATCCGGGAACGTTTTAGGAGGTTCACGGAAAACACGGAAAAATTCGAAGGTTCCCTTCCGTGTTTTTCGTGGACAAAGGTTTTTCAAGATAATCCACGAAAGACACTCGGCGTGCCCCACGAAAAATACGCAAGACGAAAAAATCGAGCTTTTCCTTTCGTGTTCTTTGTGTTTTCCGTGGACAAAAAAGTGAACATTAAAACGGAGTAGAAGTGAAGAAGCGTATCGCGTTGATTGCACACGACAGCAAGAAGGACGAGATGATCGAGCTGGCTTCCGAGCATGCGGACCTGCTGCGCCAATGCGTCCTGGTGGCGACCGGCACGACGGGGAAACGCCTGCATGATGAAGTCGGCCTGACAGTGGAACGCAAATTGTCGGGGCCGTTCGGCGGCGACCTGCAGATCGGCGCGGAACTGGTCGAGGGCAAGATCGACTGCGTTATCTTCCTGCGCGATCCGATGACGGCACATCCGCATGAGCCCGACGTCAATGCACTGGTGCGCGCCTGCGACGTGCATAACGTGCCGTGCGCGACGAATATCGTCTCTGCACGCCTGCTGCTGTCGCAAATGGTGCCGCACCATCATCACAATCACAACAATTAGGAGAGAACATGGCAAAGGCAATTCGTATCAACACGGTGGGCGGGCCGGAGGTGATGGAGTATGTCGAGGTCGAGGTCGGCGAACCCGGACCGGGCGAAGCACGCGTGCGCCAGGCGGCGTGCGGCCTGAACTACATCGACGTGTATTTCCGCACCGGCGCCTATCCGCAGCCGCTGCCGGCCGGCCTGGGCATGGAAGGCGCGGGCACCGTCGAAGCGGTGGGCGAAGGCGTTACCCACGTGAAGCCCGGCGACCGCGTGGCCTATGCGGGTCGCCCGACCGGCGCCTATGCGGAAGCGCGCGTGATGCCGGCCTCCATCCTCGTCAAGCTGCCGGACGCGATCGACTTCGAGACCGCCGCGGCAATGATGCTGCAGGGCCTGACCGTGCAGTATCTGTTCCACCGTACCTTTCCCCTGCATGGCGGCGAAACCATCCTGTTCCATGCCGCGGCAGGCGGCGTCGGCCTGATCGCCTGCCAATGGGCACGCGCACTGGGCGTGACGATGATCGGCACGGTCGGCTCGGACGAAAAGGCGGCACTGGCAAAGGCGCACGGCTGCACGCATACCATCAACTACAACAAGGAAAACTTCGTTGAACGGGTGAAGGAAATCACCGGCGGCAAGGGTGTGCCCGTGGTCTACGATTCGATCGGCAAGGATACCTTCACCGGCTCGCTCGACTGCCTGTCACCGCTCGGCATGATGGTCAGCTTCGGCAGCGCGTCCGGCCCGGTGCCGCCGTTCAGCCTGAATGAACTGGCCTCGCGCGGTTCACTGTTCATCACGCGACCGACGCTGTTTTCCTATGCGGCAAAACGCGAGGATCTCGACAAGATGGCGGCTCAGCTGTTCGATATGGTATCGAGCGGGAAGGTGAAGATCGATATCAACCAGCGCTATGCGCTCAAGGATGTGGCGCAGGCGCATCGCGACCTGGAAGCGCGCAAGACGACCGGCTCCACCATCCTGCTGCCCTGAGAGCGGACCATGGACAATCCGATGAACCATCCTCCCGAGCAGCCCACCGGCACCGACGGCACGCCGAAATTCGGCCGCCTGCTGCTGGTGCTTGCAGCCGTCGTGCTGCTGATTGTCGCCATCACCTTCGCTTCGGAAGCCATGTATTCCTGAGCGGCGCGCGGGCAGGGGAGACAGGCCGCGATCATGGCAGACCACAGCAGGCCGCCGCGTCACGATAGCATTGCAGCGCCGGACAGGATGGCGCTGCTGCACGCGCTTGCCTTCACCGCTCTGCGGCTCTCCGCCGGACAGTTCGATGCCTTCACCACGCGCCTGTGCGACGCGCTCGCGTCCGGCATCAGCGCTGCCGCGCCGGGCGAAGCCGAGCCGGCGCGCCGCGCTGCCGACCACCTGAACCGGCAGCGCACGACCTTCCATCGGCTGCTCGCCGAAAGCCTGCAGGAGTCCTTGTTGCAGGCCGCAGAGGCGACCGGCGTGCGCGGCGAGTCACGGCTTGAATGCGGCGCGATGGATCTGTCGCTGACCGACTTCGCGGCCATGGAACGCAAGGTCCTGCTCGATAACCTGAGCCAGGCAATCGATGCGGCCAACGCGGATATCCTGGCGGTGCTCGGCATGCGGATTGCGTACTGGCTGAGGCCGGAGCAAGCCGGCGACGGCGCGAATCCAGGAGCAAGTCCGGCTACCAATCCGGCGACCAATCCATTCCGCGCCGAGATCTTCCTGAAAGCCTTCGGCAATGCGTGGAGCAAGTTCGACATGGACAGCGCCACGCAGCGGATCGTGCTGCAGCAGCTGCATCCCGAAGTATTTCTTCAATGCGGGCCGATCCTGCAGGCGCTGAACCAGGAACTGGCGATCCGCAACATCCTGCCCGATGCGGAGCAGGCGTACCGGCGCAGGCGAACGGGGCATGCGCTGCCCGCGCCGTCGCGCCAGGAACAGCTGCGACGCTGGCTGGCGCCGGATGGCATGCTCAACGTCATCGAGGCGCGCGCGGCCGGATTGATGGACAAGGCATTCGACGTGCTGGGCAGCGATGAAAGCATCCCTCCCGCCATTCGGGAACTGGTCGAGCGCTTGCGCACGCCGCTGCGCAAGCTGGCCGTGACGGATATCGAATTCTTCTTTCACGCAGCGCATCCGGCGCGGCGCCTCGTCGATGCGCTGCTCGCGGCAGGCCTCGCCTGCGACCCGGCCAAGGGGCGCAACGATCCCCTGCATGTGCAACTTGCGCTGGTGCTGGATCGTCTCGACGAAGCCGCGGAGCCCGAGGCGTTCGACCGGGCGATCGGTACGTGGCAGGCACTCGCGGACCAGGCGGAAGGAACGTCCACGGCACAGATGGCGCAGGCAATCGATGAAGCGGCGAGCCAGGAAAGCATGTCGAATGCATTACGGCTTGCGCAGAAAGAGGTGCATGCGCGCATCGAATCCGGCGAAGTGCCGGGCTTCGTCGAAAGTTTTCTGCAGAAGCAATGGTCGCGCGTGCTGGCATTTGCCTGCGGCAGTCGCGACAGCAAGCCGGACGTGCTGGCGAAAGTGCTCGCGGCCATGGATGAGCTGATCTGGAGCGTACAACCGAAAGGCAGCGAGGAGGAACGCAAGATGCTGGTCGAGCGTCTGCCCGCGCTGCTGTCGATGCTCAATGCCTGGCTTAACGTGGTGAAATGGGATGGCCCCGCGCGGGATGCCTTCTTCGAAACGCTGGCTGACCGCCATCAGACCGCGATTCGCGCCCTTCCGGAACCCACGCCGCGCCATCGGCTGGAACTGCGCATGAACGCGATGCAAAAGGCGAGCGAACATCAGTTGAGCTGGCGCGCACAACAGCAGCAGGAAGAGGCGCTCGCCGATTTCCTGCGGCGGGCCGATACCTTGGTACCGGGGTGCTGGCTCGAGTTCGTCCGCAACGACGGCAGCAAGACGCACTGCCGGCTGATGTGGGTCAGCCCTGGCCGCAGCCGTTTCGTATTTGCCGGACGACAGGGGCAGCTCGTATTCACGCTGGCCGACGAGGCGCTCGCGCAGGCGATGCGTGCCGGCCGCACAAGCATCGTTGCAACCCGCGGCGTGCTTGGCCGCGCCCTCGACACGGCGTTGACGGAGATCGTCGGCGACTGACTGAGGGGCTACTGCATCTTCAGTTCCACCCGGTGCGGCACGCCGCTCTTGCCGGGGAAATCCGCGAATGCGGCACGCACCATGTACGGCATGACCGCCGCGAGCGATCCGTTGGTGCCTTCGCTCACGACCGTCGTTTCATACAACTGCCTGCCGTCCGCCATGCGGGCGATCACGATGCGCAGGTGGCGCGTGTAGAGGCGATACTGGGCAACGCGTTGTTCCACCATCGGCGGGCCGTACCAGAACGGGTCGTAGAACGGGCCATAGTAGCCGCGCCAGGCCGGGCCGTACCAGTAAGGGTAGGGATACGGATTGACGGCCACCGGATAGACTTCGCGCACGTCCCGGCTGTCGATGCTGTAGCCGAGGGACACCTTGAGCGTCGGTTTCGTCGAGGGCGACGCCTCGGCGAAACCGAGACGGTTCAGTTGCTCGCGTACCAGGTTCTCGTAATTGAGGTATTCGAGGTTGTTGTTCTGCTCTCTGGTGCGCTCGAACACATAATGCTTGTCCGGCAGGCTGGCCGGCCATTCATGGAAGGTCGTGACATTGCTCTGGACGGTGGTGGCGCAGCCGGACACGAGGATGCTTATTGCACCCATGACAATGGCGATCAGCCAGGCTTTCATTGATTTTCTCCAGCGTGCATGCGCTTCTTGCCGCCTATTCAGGATAGACAAGGAGCAAATAAATTCCGTAAGTTTTTGTAACGCCTCGACAGGTCCTCAGCGCGGATTCTCGAAGAAGATGTAGTTCGAGCCGAAGTCGCTGATTTCAAAATAGACCTTTTTTTCTCCGGGGTCAGCCACCATGTTGAAATTCTCGTCCAGCACGCCGTAGCCGTAGCGATAGGAGCGCGGCCTGCTGTCGTCCGTGCCCATCGCCGTGGAGATCTTGTCGATATGGATGAAACGCCGCACCAGCTTGTCGCCGGCATAAAACTCGAGCACGCCGTTGGTGCCGGTCCAGTTCTGGATGTTGCGGCTGATTTTGTTCTGTTGCTCCTGGGTACAGCCCGCGAGCAGCAATGCTGCCCCGGCGGCGAATAATGCAAAGCTTCTTTTCATGGTGTGGGTTCCCGGCGGTGCTTCGGCCTGCAAGCAGGTCCGGCCGGAGCGGTCGGGCGCCTATCGCAAGTCAATACACCCGCCATTCAACGGTTGGTAAAATACTAGTTTGCGCCATTTTCCCCTGAATCAAGCCCTCCCTATGCGTACCGATACTCCGCAGACGATTTATCGCAAGGATTACACCCCCCCGAGCTTCCTGGTCGATACGGTCGAAATGGGTTTCGACCTCGACCCGGAGGTGACGCGCGTCGCGACCCGCCTCACCATGCGCCGCAATCCCGCCAGCCGCAGCAAGAGCCTGCTGCTGTATGGCGAAGCACTGCGCCTCGTGCAGCTGCGCATGAACGGCAAATTGCTGACCAAGCGCGCTTATACCCTCGGACAGGGCACCCTGGAAATCTTCAATCCGCCGGATGACGTGACCCTCGAAATCGAAACGGTCACGCATCCCAGCCTGAATACCTCGCTGATGGGCCTGTACGTGTCCAACGGCAATTTCTTCACGCAATGCGAAGCGGAAGGCTTCCGCAAGATTACCTATTTCCCGGACCGTCCCGACGTGATGGCGAAATACAAGGTGATGCTGCGCGCGGACAAGGAAAGATATCCTGTCCTGCTGTCGAATGGCAACCTCGTCGAAGAGGGCGACCTTGGCGACGGCCGCCATTACGCGGTGTGGGAGGACCCGTTCAAGAAACCGTCCTACCTGTTCGCGCTGGTCGCCGGCAACCTGGTGCGCCAGGAGGAGAAGTACACGCTCAAGTCCGGCCGCGAAGTGCTGCTGCAGGTGTGGGTGGAAGAGGGCAACCTCGACAAGACCCAGCATGCGATGGATTCGCTCAAGAACAGTATCCGTTGGGATGAGGAACGCTTCGGCCTGGAACTCGACCTCGACCGCTTCATGATCGTCGCCGTCAGCGACTTCAACATGGGCGCGATGGAAAACAAGGGCCTGAACATCTTCAACACCAAGTACGTGCTGGCCAATCCGCGCATCGCGACGGACACAGATTACGCCGGCATCGAATCGGTGGTCGGCCACGAGTACTTCCACAACTGGACCGGCAACCGCGTGACCTGCCGCGACTGGTTCCAGCTCTCGCTGAAGGAAGGTCTCACCGTATTCCGCGACCAGGAATTCTCCGCCGACATGATCGGTACCGACAGCGGCCGCGCGGTCAAGCGCATCGAGGACGTGCGCGTGCTGCGCCAGGCGCAGTTCCCGGAAGACGCCGGCCCGATGGCGCACCCGGTGCGCCCCGACTCCTACGTCGAGATCAACAACTTCTACACCGTCACCGTCTATGAAAAAGGCGCGGAAGTGGTGCGCATGTATCAGACCCTGCTCGGCCGCGAAGGCTTCCGCCAGGGCATGGACCTGTACTTCCAGCGCCATGACGGGCAAGCCGTCGCCTGCGACGAATTCCGTGCCGCGATGGCCGATGCCAACGGCCGCGACCTGGCGCAGTTCGAACGCTGGTACAGCCAGGCCGGCACGCCGCGCGTGAAGGTGGAAACTCAGTACGACGAGGCCGCGCAGGCCTATGCGATCACGCTCACGCAAACCTGCCCGCCGACGCCGGGCCAGGCGGCCAAGGAACCGCTGCACATCCCGGTCGCCATCGGCCTGCTCGACGGCGGCGGCAAGGACCTGCCGCTGCACCTGGAAGGCGCGGACAATGCCGGCGCAGCGCCCACCACGGTGGTGTTGGAACTGACGCAGCCCAGTCAGACCTTCCGCTTCACGCAGGTGACGCAGCGGCCCACGCCGTCGGTGCTGCGCAATTTCTCCGCACCGGTGGTCCTCGATATCGACTACACGGATGAAGAGCTCGCCTTCCTGATGGCGAACGACAGCGACGCCTTCAACCGGTGGGAAGCCGGGCAGCGCCTTGCCATGCGCCGCATGCTGAAGCTCACCTCCGCCGTGCTGGAAAACCATGCGCTGAGCGATGCGGAACTCGCGGAAAGCGTGCTCAACCAGGCATTCCGTGCCACGCTCAACGCTACCGCACTCGATCCGGCATTCCGCGAACTCGCCCTCATCCTGCCGTCGGAAACCGTGGTGGCCGAGCAGATGGACGTGATCGACCCGCACGCCATCCACGCCGTGCGCCAGTTCCTGCGTCGCTCGCTGGCCGGCGCGCTGCGCGTCGACTGGGAGGTCGCTTACCAGTCCAATCGCACGCCCGGCAGCTACAGTCCCGATCCGGAATCGGCCGGCAAGCGCGCGCTGAAAAATCTCGCGCTGGCCTACCTGGCGGAGCTCGATGACGTCGATACCCACCAGCTCGCGCAGAACCAGTACGACCACGCCAACAACATGACCGACCGCATCGCCGCGCTCACCGCGCTGGTGAACAGCAGCGCCCCGGGCAAGGTCGCGGCGCTGGAACGCTTCTACGAGGAATTCGAACAGGAAGCGCTGGTCATCGACAAATGGTTCTCGTTGCAGGCCACGGCGCGCACGACCGACGTCGAGGCGGTGCGCGAGCTGATGAAGCACCCGGCCTTCACGCTCAAGAACCCGAACCGCGCGCGCAGCCTGATCTTCAGCTTCTGTAATGCCAACCCGTCGCAGTTCCATGCCACCGACGGCAGCGGCTACGCCTTCTGGGCCGAACAGGTGATCGCGCTCAATGCCATCAACCCGCAAGTCGCCGCCCGCCTCGCGCGCAGCCTCGACCGCTGGCGCAAGTACGCGCCGGCCCTGCAGGAAAAGATGCATGCCGCGCTGAAGAAAGTCGCCGAAACCAAGGGCTTGTCGAAAGACGTGCTCGAAGTCGTGTCCAAGTCCCTATCCAATTAACTCACCGGAAGAATCCATGAAAAGAATCAGCCTCACGCAACACCTTGTTGAAGAGCAGCGCCTGCATAACAGCATTCCGGCTGAACTGCGCCTGTTGATCGAAGTGGTCGCGCGCGCCTGCAAAACCATCAGCCATGCGGTCGGCAAGGGAGCGTTGGGCGAAGTTCTCGGCAGCGCGGAAAGCGAGAACGTGCAGGGCGAAGTGCAGAAGAAGCTGGACATCCTGTCCAACGAAATGCTGCTCGAGGCGAACGAATGGGGCGGACACCTGGCCGCAATGGCGTCCGAGGAAATGGAAACCATCCACCCGATCCCCAACCGCTATCCGAAGGGCGAATACCTGCTGCTGTTCGATCCGCTCGATGGTTCTTCCAATATCGATGTCAACGTTTCGATCGGCACCATCTTCTCGGTGCTGAAAGCGCCCGAAGGCATGGGCGAACCGACCGAGGAAGCGTTCCTGCAACCCGGCGCGAAGCAGGTCGCGGCCGGTTATGCCGTCTACGGCCCGCAGACCGTGCTGGTGCTCACCACCGGCGCCGGCGTGAACTGCTTCACGCTCGACCGCGAAATGGGTTCCTGGGTACTTACGCACCGCGACATGAAAATTCCTGCCGAGACCAAGGAATTTGCGATCAACGCCTCCAATTCGCGCCATTGGCATCCGCCGGTCAAGCGCTACATCGACGAAATGCTCGCCGGCGAGACCGGCCCGCGCGGCAAGAATTTCAACATGCGCTGGATTGCCTCGATGGTCGCCGACGTCCATCGCATCCTGAATCGCGGCGGCGTCTTCATGTATCCGGCCGACGCGCGCGAGCCGGAGAAACCCGGCAAGCTGCGCCTGATGTACGAAGCCAACCCGATGGCCTTCATCGTCGAACAGGCCGGCGGTGCTGCCACCAACGGCAGGCAGCGCATCCTCGACATCCAGCCGAAAAAGCTGCATGAACGGGTGGCGGTGTTCCTCGGATCGCGGAGCGAAGTGGAGCGGGTGACGAGTTATCACTTCGAGTAGGCATCGTCGCTGTCTGGCCGGCAACTTCCCGGCAATGGAACGCGCCGGCCAGGTCAGATAGGCAGGAATGCAACGAAACCGTGAAACAGGGCACTAGCGCAGTCTGAAGTTTTCTTGCTAGAATACGCGTTTTCGCTGATGTAGCTCAGTTGGTAGAGCAACTGATTCGTAATCAGTAGGTCGGAGGTTCGACTCCTCTCATCAGCACCAAGAAAATCAAGGGCTTATGATCGTTTTCGGTCATAAGCCCTTTTCTTTTGCGCTACGCAAACACGTTTTAAACACAGTCACTTTCAGGTCGCGACGCGTTGGCGACGTCCAATTCCCATATCAGTCTGATTCTTGCATTGGTGGAAATCATCCCCACATGCAACAAATACGGTGCTTTGATAAGGCACAGCGCGCATTTCCCAATTTGGGAAATTTGTTGACTCGCGGGAATTTGATCATGTAATATGATCCCAACTTGGGAAATATTAGTATGCGACTCATTGGACGTGAAAGGCTTAACTGTCTGAAAGGGCAGTCGGAAGCGTTGGACAAGTGGCTGGTTAGCTGGCTGTCTGAACTCGCGCACGCCCAGTGGGCCCAGGCCGGGGAATTGCTTAATCAGTTTCCTACGGCTCGCCAGCTTCAGCAGGGCCTATTTGCGTTTCGTGTAGGGACCGGGACTCACGAAATTGAAGTGCAAATTGCGTTCCCCCAAGGCATTGCTTTAATCACCGCATTTAAGAATTTTCGTCAGTAGCCAATGGACACTAAGGTAATCCGAACTGAGCAGCAATATCGAGCATACCTTGAAGAGGTTCATGCCTTGATGGCTACCATGCCGCAACCTGGCACAGAGGCAAGCGATAGGCTGGAACTCTTAACCGTCTTGATTGAGGCTTATGAGAATCAAAATTATCCGGTTGAGGCGCCCGATCCCATAGACGCGATCCAGTTTCGCATGCAGGAAAAGGGATTAAAGCCGGCGGATCTTGTTCCTTATCTGGGGACGCGAAGCCGAGTCTCTGAAATATTAGGAGGGAAGCGGCCGCTTACCGTGCCGATGATAAGAGCATTGGCAATTGGGCTCGGTATATCTGCCGACACATTGATAGGAGTTTCGACGCGGGCAAATCAGCAATCTAAGGATGGAATCGACTGGTCTCGGTTTCCGGTCAAGGAGATGGTTGCGCGTGGGTGGATTCGGAAGATTACTGGCAGAGCGCGTGAGTCAGTTGAAGAAGCTGTCCAGGAATTCATCTCGCAAATTGGATGGGATTTTGGTGAAGCCGCATTCAAACGGACTCCGTCTGGAGAAGCCTACTCACCCACCACCAAGTACTCGCTCTATGCTTGGCTCACGCGCGTGGTGCAAAAAGCCAGAGAGAATAAGCCAAGGTTAGGTCAATTCGACTCGGCTATATTTTCATCTGCGTTTTTGCGTGAATTGGCCCAGCTGAGTTGGTTTGACCACGGTCCGCGTTTGGCAATCGAATTCTTGGAAAAACACGGAATTGCGGTAGTGATCGAGTCGCATTTGAAAGGGACAATGCTTGACGGTGCTGCGCTAAAGGACGTTGACGGTACACCTATTGTCGCGCTCACACTGAGATACGACCGTTTAGATAATTTCTGGTTTACGTTAATGCATGAGGTCGCCCACCTCTGGAAGCACATAGGAACTGAAGAAGCATTCTTAGATGACCTCGATGCATCGTCGGAAGATCGACGCGAATCTGAGGCAAACAGGATTGCTCGTGAAGCATTCATTCCTCGGATAACCTGGAAGCGAAGTGATGCATGCTTATCACCAAGTCGCGAGAGTATCGACAGGTTATCGCGGGAGCTAAAAATCCATCCTGCCATTATTGCCGGCAGAGTCCGGCGTGAAACAGGAAACTACCAACTATTCTCAGATCTGGTTGGTCTCGGTGAAGTGCGGAAGTTATTTTCAACGACGTCCTTTGGTGAGTAACAAGAATGAAGCCTACCTATGTACCCATCCTAAAAGCGAAGCTGGGTGAATTTGAAGCGCTCGCCAATTTGAAGGATCGCACTGCGCGCCACATTGTCCCGTGGTTTGATGTGCCGCCACTCGGAGAGAAAAAACGGGCGACGCATATGAAAAAATCTGAGCCGCCTGTTGAGAGTTATTTGAATGGAGTCGCGGGTGGCATCGTCAACGCGTGGCACGACGGTTCGATGTACTTGGACTTTCCACGTTGGGCGACAGATGCGCAGACTGAAAGCGGTGAGCACGTAATCTCATACCTTCGGAACCGCTTGAAGGCCCTTGGGCTGCAGGTAAATCCGACCGTGGACTATGTTCGGTCTGATGACCCGGTTTACATGCATGCCCTGCAAGGCATGACCTTGGGCGCATACGAACGATTCTGCCTTCGCTTGACGATGGATGCAGATACCATCGACGATCTGGCTGATGAAGAATACTTCGGAGATCGTGTCGCCGAAATTCTCGACCAACTGGAATTACCTCCCACCGACGTTGAAGTCCTGATTGACTTCGGCGACTATTCCAGCACCTCGCAGTATGTCGACGATTTAATCGACCATGCGAAGACGGCAATCAGCATCACACAATCACTTGGGTTCGAACGTATCATTCTGGCAGGTTGCTCCATGCCGCCTTTCATTACCGGTGCTGTAAAGACGCAGAATTCGACAGGGCTGGTCTTGCGCAAGGAAATGGTCGCTTGGAGAGCATTGCTTTCGGAAAATCCCGCGCTTGGCTTGGTATTTGCCGATTATGGCGTTCGTAGCCCCAATTCGAAGGATGAGTCAGGTCCGTCTAATACAAACGGGAAAATTCGATATACCGTAGGCAAAGAGTATTTTATTGCCCGGGGATATCCGTTAACAGAGGGCCTGAAAGGCGCGCAAAACTATAGCCTTGCAAAAATAGTATTGACGTCAGGCCATTACATTGATCCTTCTTTCAGTTGGGGCGACGAACGTATTCTTCGTTGTAGCCAAGGAGAATTTAGGGGCAACTCCAAGGATTGGATCGCAATTGACACGAACCACCATATTGAAATGGTAACTGCGGAGGTCCTCGAGTTTCAGCACCGCATTATTCCTGTGGGTGGCCAGCTTGTTTAGGCTCATATCTACAGAGTTTCAGAGCGAAAGTCGTTCAGTAGTTGGACAACGTGAAGGGAGTAAATGATGACTAAGAATACGAAGCAAACATCCGGACGTGTTGCAAAACTGGCCGCCGAAACGCTGCAGGATTCTGGCGCTTCGAAGGTCGCAAAGAGTTTGGCAGCCTCAGCACTGGCACAACGAGGAAGCGCTAAGCAGACTGGTGCTGCGATGGAGGACTTGGCGGCCAAGGTGCTTAAGAGCGAGAAGTATGCGGATGACACAAAAGAGCTGGGGGTGTCTGAATTTTTGTGTGTAAGGCGCTCGTAGACTTTTCCACGGCGCCGCTCGCCGCTCCGTATGTAGAGCAAGAGCGTGCGGCGCGGTGGGAAAGTCGGTTTCATTTTACCCCCTGACGGT
>JAKACN010000359.1 GCA_021821365.1 Pseudomonadota bacterium
GCTGCGTGGGTACGCGTTTCTGCTCGAACAACTGCCCGTACAAGGTGCGCCGCTTCAACTTCCTGAAGTACACCGATACCTCGATCGACCGCCCGCGTCCCGCCTACAACCCGGACGTGACGGTGCGGCGGCGCGGCGTAATGGAGAAGTGCACTTATTGCCTGCAGCGCATCACGCGCGGCCGCATCGAGGCGGAAAAACTGGGGCGCCGCCTGCGCGACGGCGAAGTGGTGACGGCCTGCCAGGCGGTATGCCCGACCGAGGCCATCGTGTTCGGCGACCTGAACGATCCGGACAGCAGCGTCAACAAGGCCAAGTCCTCGCCGCTGGACTACACGCTGCTGGCGGAACTGAATACGCGGCCGCGCACAACATACGCGGCGCTGGTGCTGAATCCGGACAGAGACCTGGAGCAGACATGAGCGAGGCCACGGAACAACCGCCTGTCTCGAAAGACATCGGCGTGCTGCGCGCCGGTTGGGGCTATGCGAGCGTGTCCGACAAGATCGCGGACATCGTGCTCCGGCGCCCGGTGCGCTGGCCGTGGATGGCGGCCTTCCTGTTCACCTTCGCGGGCACGCTGGTGTTCTTCGGCGCGATCGCGTATCTGTTCGCAGTCGGGGTCGGCATCTGGGGCGTGGACATTCCAGTGGCCTGGGGCTTCGCCATCGGCAACTTCGTGTGGTGGATCGGCATCGGTCACGCCGGGACCTTCATCTCGGCTTTCCTGCTGTTGCTGCGGCAGAAATGGCGCACCTCGATCAATCGTTTCGCGGAGGCGATGACGCTGTTCGCGGCGAGCATTGCGGGGCTGTTCCCCATCCTGCATCTCGGCCGCCCCTGGTTCTTCTACTGGCTGATTCCCTATCTCGACGTGATGAACGTGTGGCCGCAGTGGCGCAGCCCGCTGGTATGGGACATCTTCGCCATCAGCACCTACCTGATCGTCTCGCTGCTGTTCTGGTATGTCGGCCTGATTCCGGACCTGGGCACCCTGCGCGACCGCGCCTGCGCGTCGGGCAGCCGTTTCAAGCAGGTCGCGTACGGCCTGCTGGCGCTCGGCTGGCGCGGCGAGGCGCGGCACTGGGCGCGCTACGAGAGCGCCTATCTTCTGCTCGCGGGCCTCGCCACGCCGCTCGTGATCTCGGTGCACTCGGTGGTGTCGCTCGACTTCGCCATCGGCAACACGCCCGGTTACCACTCGACAATCTTCCCGCCGTACTTCGTGGCGGGCGCACTGTTCTCCGGATTCGCGATGGTGCTCACGCTGGCCATTCCCTTGCGCTATTTCTTCGGACTGGAAGACTTCATCACGCAACGCCATCTCGCGAACGCGGCAAAGATGATCCTCGCCACTTGCCTGATCGTCGCCTACGGCTATGCATCGGAAATCTTCACGGCGTTCTACAGCGGCGACGAATTCGAGCAGTACATGACCGTCAACCGCTGGCTCGGCCCCTACGCGCCGGTGTACTGGTCGATGCTGGTCTGCAATGTCATGCTGCCGCAACTGCTGTGGTTGCGCCGCGTGCGGCACAGCGTGCTGGCGCTCTTCCTCCTCAGCCTCGTGATCAATGTCGGCATGTGGATGGAGCGTTTTCTGATCGTGGTGTCCAGCCTGCATCGCGATTTCATGCCCTCGGCGTGGGGCATGTTCTACCCGACCGTGTGGGACTGGGTTCATCTGCTCGGCTCGATCGCCTTCTTCGTCTGGCTGTTTCTGCTGTTCGTGCGTTTCCTGCCCGCGATCTCGATCGCGGAAATGCGCGAGCTGGTGCACGAGAGCGCGGAGCAACAACCGTGAGCGGAAAATTCTACGGGCTGATCGCGGAATTCCGCACCGGCGACGCCTTGCTGGAAGCCGCGAAGCGCGCGCGTGACGAGGGCTACCGCGAGGTCGAGGCGTATGCGCCATATCCGGTCGAAGGCATCGCGGAAGCGGTCGGTTTTCACAGCCACCGCGTGCCGCTGATCACCCTGCTGGGCGGCATCGCCGGCGGCGCCGGCGGCTATTTTCTGCAATGGTATTCGGCGGTGATCGATTTTCCGATCAATGTCGGCGGGCGGCCGCTGCATAGTTGGCCTTCCTTCATCCCGGCGACCTTCGAGCTGACCATTCTCGGCGCCGCGCTCGCGGCGGTATTCGGCATGCTGGCGGCCAACGGCCTGCCGCGCCTGCACCATCCGGTCTTCGATGCCCCGGATTTCGAGCAGGCCACGCGCAACCGCTTCTTCCTCTGCCTGCCGGCACGCGACCCGCATTTCGAGATGCAGCGCAGCAGGGATTTCCTGCAAGGGCTGAAGCCGATGTCCGTCAACGAGGTGCCGGCATGAGGGCGACATGTTGCCTGTTGTGCATCTGCTGCCTGGCCGCCTGCGAGAAGGCGAAGCAGGACATGTACGACCAGCCGCAGTACAAGCCCTTCGCGGAAAGCGCGTGGTTCAGCGACGGCAGTTCGTCGCGCACGCCGCCCGACAATGCCGTGGTGTATTCACGCGGGCCGTTCGCCGGTACGTCCAGCGGGCGCGCCGGCGCCGGAGAGGCGGCGGAGGACATCGCCGCGACCAGTGCGAAGTCCAATCCCTATTCCGTCA
The DNA here is from genome assembly GCA_021821365.1 of Pseudomonadota bacterium. Taxonomy (GTDB): domain Bacteria; phylum Pseudomonadota; class Gammaproteobacteria; order Burkholderiales; family Burkholderiaceae_D; genus Noviherbaspirillum. The sequence goes on from JAKACN010000359.1 coordinate 2,596, forward strand.
CCATGGGACTACTGAAGCGCGGTCAGGAGCGCTATGCGATCTATTGCCTGCCTTGCCACAGCCCGGCGGGCGATGGCGACGGTCTCATAGCGCGGCGCGGTTTTCCGCATCCGCCGTCCTATCACATCGATCGCTTGCGGCAGGCACCTGATCGGCATTTCTTCGATGTCATGAGCAAGGGCTACGGCATCATGCACTCCTATGCGGACCGCGTCGCGCCGCCGGACCGCTGGGCCATCGTCGCCTACATCCGGGCGCTGCAACTGAGCCAGCATGCCGACGCGAACAGCCTGCCGCCCGAAGCGCGGCAGCAACTCGCGAAAGCGCCGGAGGGACCGCGATGAACGCGCGATCGGCGCTCCCGCTCATCCTCCTGGCGGTCTGCCTCGCTGCGTGGCGCTATGCGCCCGCCGCATTCTTCGCGGCCTACCTTGCCGCATGGTGGTTCTGCACGGGACTGGTGATGGGCGGCCTTGCCAATGTGTGGGCGCACAACCTGACGGGAGGTCGATGGGGCGAAGCGATACGCGGCCCCTTGCTCGACCTGTCGCGCATCATGTGGCTGCTGGCCTTGCTATTCCTTCCGCTGCTGTTCGGCATGCGCGAACTCTACCCCTGGGCCGGACTGGCCGAACAGGGGCCGCAGCGCTGGGCGGGCGAGCTGCCGCTGCACAGCGCGGGATTCAAGAGCGCCTGGCTCTCGCCGGTTTTCTTCGCGGCGCGCAGCATCGGGTATCTCGCCTTGTGGACGCTGCTGGCCCACCTCAGCCGGCGCCCGCGCCTGGAACGTTCGCCGCGCTTCGCCGCCGCCGCACTGATCCTGTACGGCCTGAGCGTCAGCCTCGCGGCGGTGGACTGGATCATGTCGCTGATGCCGCTCTGGTACTCGAGCGCGTTCGGCCTGGTGGCCGGCACCGGGCAGATGCTGGCGGGGATGGCGCTCGCGGTCGTGCTGGCCACGCGGGCGAACGCGCAGGCTGGCGCATCGCTGCCGCCCATCGTCTTTCGCGACCTCGGCAACCTGCTGCCGACGCACGTCATGACCTGGG
>JAKACN010000092.1 GCA_021821365.1 Pseudomonadota bacterium
TCGAACCGACGCTGACCTTGAAGTTGACGTCATTCACCGCGATGAACCCCTTGAAGCCTTTGGTCAGGTTCTTCGTCTCAAGTATGACTTCGCTTGCCATCCAGTTTCTCCAATGTTGCTGCATTGCCTTATGCGCCGGCAGGCGCAGGCGTCCGCACGCGCCGGCGCTACGGCCGGACGCGTGGGCTCCAGCTTCCGGTCAGTTCGGAATCAGGAGCGTGTTGTTTTCAAACGTAATGGCATTGGCTGCCGTCGGCGTCGCCGCGATGGGCGACAGGTTGGCCGCCGTGAGCGCAGGCGCCGAACCCGGATTGCCTCCGCGTGGCGTCGTGCGCACGACCTGGCTGCCGGGCAGCGGTGTGCCGTTGTTCAGGTAGGCCCACATCCTGTCGAGTGCCTGGATCAGGTAGTAGTGCAGCGGGATGAGCCGGCTGTCATATCCGGGCAGTAGCGGATTGTCGATGAAGGTGTCGAAGTGGTTTGCGTTTTCCACTTCGATGTAGCGCGCATTGGCGCCGTTACCGGACATCTGCAGCGTGCCGAAATAGGCGCGCGAAGTATGGTTTACCAGCAGCAGCGCGTCGCTGCGTCCGGCAAGGATCAACGTCGGTTTGTTGCGCATGTTGCCGTTGAGCTGTACCTCGGCGATGCCTTGCTGCACGCGCTGCGACTTGGCCAGCATGTCGCCGGTCAGCGCCGCACCCGTCACCGGATCCTTGCCCGTCACGAGCGCACGCTGACACAGCGCACCATCCAGTGCGAAGTCGGTCAGGTTGGTCGAGGGCGACGTGGAAACGAGGTCGAGCTTCGCGCCGCCGACGGAGTCGTTATAGACGATGTTGACGCCGCTGGCCGGCGGAACGCCGTTGCCGGAGCCGAACAGGCCGGCCTGCACCGTCGCGTTCTGCACGGCTACGTTGCCGCTGGCATCGGTTGCGGCAAAGCTGAAGCCGCACAGGTTGTCGGTCACGCTGAAGCGTCCGAGCGCGTTGGTGTAGGTCATCGCGATCGACGGCGTGGCCAGGCGGTAGTGCGAGGATTGCAGCACATCCTGTTCCGGCTCCCAGCCATACGCGCGCATCTTTGCGAGTGCGTCGGCTGCCTGATCCGCGGTGGTTGCGCCCGACAGCAGGCCTTTCGCAGCCAAGGCTGCGCAGCGGTTGGCGGCATTGGTGGCCGACAGCAGCGCGGAGCCGGGGCTGTTCGGCACGGCGAGCGAGGCGCAGCCCTGGTACAGATTGGCGTAGGTGAAGTAGTCAACCAATGGCTTGCCGATGGTGCTGACCGCCGTGCCTCCACGCTTGATGGTAAGGCCGCTGGTCGACTTCGGCTGTGCATTCGGTTCGGTCACTACCACGGCATCGATCAGGCCTTCCGTGTCCTGCTCGGCAGCCATCACTGCGGCGCCGGCGCCGTTCGATACGCTTGACGCGATCACGATGGTGTTCGACGGCCCGACCGTGCGGATCTTCACGCCGCCGGAATTGGTGCCGTACTGTTCGTTGAGGATATAGAACGCGAACTCGATTGCCTGCAGCGTATTCTTGCCCCAATCCTTCTCCGGATTCTGTTGCGAGTGCGCATGCTTGTACGCGACGCGATTCGGAAACAAGGCATTGTAGGCGGCGCGTGCGGTGTCGGTGATGGCGGCCTTGAAGTGGGCCGTGGTGCCGGCTGTTGCCGCATCCGCGGGCACGCCGGTAATCAGCGTGACCTTGTTGGTCGTCAGATCATGGTAGCCGTTGCCGGTACCCTTGTCGGTGTAGGCCACGGCGCAACCGCGCTTGAGGCCCCACTCACCCGACGTGCCGATCGCGCCATACACGCCACGTGATCCGGACGAGGTTGCAGTGACGATACATGGCTTGCTGGCGTCGAAGGTGTCGGGTACCTGGACCATCATCACTACGTTCTGCTGCCCGCTGCCGTCATCGGCGTAGGCAATGTATTCCTTGCCCGCGATCTTTCCGGAGCCGGTCGTGACGACGCCATCCCTGGTCACGTTCGGGCCGAACAATGTGCCGTACCCGCCATTGGCATTGACATCTACGAGGGCGCGATAGTTGTTGTAGATGGCCGACTTGCGCAGTTCCGCAGCAGTCGGGCTGGCCGGATTGGCAAAGGTCGGCGCTGCGCCCTGCAGACCGGTGGCGCCAAGCCCTGCTGTAAGAAGGTCGTCGCTGTTGCCGTCATAGCTCTGACTGCTGACGCTGCCCTTCACGAAGGACGGCAGCGTATTGATTCGACCAACCTCGATCGAGGAAGAATCACTGCCGCCGCCGCAGCCGGCCAGCAGCCCGGCTGCGACCAGCGAAGAAAATCCCAATGTCTTGCGTATTGCCATGTCGTCTCGCTCCTTGAAATTGCCCGCCTCTTCGGGACGGGGCTTGTTGGTCTTGTTGGAACTGCGCACTACAAAACGGATACTTCTTGCTCCTCTTTCCTACAGGGTCATTCCTCCACTGACTTCGATGACCGCGCCATTGATGTAACTCGCTTCATCCGATGCCAGGAAGGCGAAGGTATTCGCGATCTCCTCCGGCCGGCCGAGGCGGCCGAGCGGCACCCGCTCCTCGAGGTCGCGGACGACTTTCTCCGGCATGGATTTCAGGATGGAGGTTTCGATGAAACCGGGGCAGACCGCATTGACGCGAATGCCGTGGCGGCCAAGTTCGCGCGCCCAGGTTTTCGCCATGCCGATCACGCCAAATTTGCTGGCCGCATAATTGGTCTGGCCGAAATTGCCGTAGATGCCGACGATCGACGATGCATTGAGCACCACGCCGGCCTTTCTTTCGATCATGGCATCCACGACTGCGCGGGTGCAGTTGTAGGTGCCCTTGAGATTGACGTCGATGACCTTGTCGAACTGCTCGTCAGTCATCTTCTTGAGTTGTGCATCGGCGACGATGCCGGCATTGTTCACGAGCACGTCGATATGGCCAAATGTGGTCAGCGCGCTGCGCACCATCGACTCGATGCTGTCCGACTTGGTCACGTCGACCTTGAAGCCGATGGCCTGCCCGCCCTGCAAGCGTATCTGCGCCACGGTTTCCGCCACCGAATCATCCAGATCGCAAACAACGACCTTGCAACCTTCTTTCGCAAATTTCAGCGCGGTCGCCTTGCCAATACCTTTACTTGCGCCTGTAATCAGCGCCACCTTGTTTGAGAGCCGCACTTTGCCTCCGTCATCAACTTCCACCACGATGAAGGCCTGCCGTTCTTGTTCTGGCAGTGGCGGCTGGGCCATCATCAACGAATGACCACTAATGGCAATTGCCGTGCCACGTATCGCAAGCTATTGATTTAAAAGGAAATGATGAAGAAGGGAAGAAAAATATGTGCCTATGAGGCGGGGAACGGGAGAGAAATGCGTCCAACTTCCAGACACATTTAAGTTATATCTTGATATCTCTTTGAATTATAACGACTTTCAAAAATGACCAATGATTAGACATATGTTCATTAATCAGACAACAACTTGAAATCCGCGATCTTCTGATACAGGGTCGCCCGCGAAATGCCGAGCATCCGCGCGGTCAATGCCTTGTTGCCACCCGTGCTCTCCAGCGCCGCATGAATGGCCTTCTTCTCGACCTCGGCGACCGCTTCGCCAAGCGGACGAATAGCTGCCTTGGAATCGCCTTGGCTTGCCGCACTACCTGGAACCGATGCGCTCGGATCGTCAGGAAGAATCGTCGCAAAATCCTCTGCCGACAAGGTAATGCTGTCAGTCAGCATGCCTGCCTGCTCCAGCGCATTGCGCAGCTCGCGCACATTGCCAGGCCAGTTGTAAGCCGCGAGCCGGGCGCGCGCCGACGCCGTCAGTTCACGCTGCGGCATGCCGGTGCGTGTCGCGATCTGCTCCAGCAGATGTTCGCACAGCGCATCGAGATCGCCGGCGCGATCTCTCAACGGAGGCAACACGATGGGCAGCACGTTCAACCGATAGTACAAGTCGGAACGGAACTTACCCTCGGCGACCAGTTGCTTGAGATCGTGGCTGGTCGCCGCGATCACCCGCACATCCACCTTGGTGATCTTGTTCGATCCCAGCGGCTCGATTTCCTGCTCCTGCAGCACGCGCAGCAGCTTGGCCTGAACCTGCAAGGGCATGTCTCCCACTTCGTCGAGGAACAGCGTTCCGCCATCGGCAATCATGAACTTGCCGTCGCGCCCCTTGCGATCGGCCCCGGTATACGCGCCCGGCGCCACACCAAAGAATTCCGCCTCCAGCAACGTCTCCGGCACGGCCGCGATGTTAATCCCGACAAAGGCCTTTCCCGCCCTTCCGGATGCCGCATGAATGCCATGCGCGAGCAGCTCCTTGCCGCTGCCTGTCTCGCCCAGCAGCAGGACCGTCGTGTCGAGTTGCGCAGCCCTGCGCGCGCGATGCTTGAGTTCCAGCGAAACCTTGCTGACGCCGACGAAACTGGAAATGGAATACTTGGTGTGCCGCAATTGCGCCAACTCCTTCTTGGTATTGGCGAGCGCCCATTGCAGTTCAGCGAACTTGGAGACGAGCGGCTTGAGGCGCTGCAACCTGTCGTACAGGGCAAATCCGAGCGCGCCGATGATCTTGCCGGCTTCGTCCTTCATCGGGATCCGCATCACCACCAACGGCTGGTCGCGGATCATCATGATGTCGAGCAGGATGGGTTTGCCGTTCTGGACGACTTCGCGCATCCGGCTGTTGGGAATCACCTCCTCCACCGCCTTTCCCAGCGCATCGTCCGGGCTCTTGAGCCCCAGGAACGCGACGTACTTGTCGTTGATCCATGCGATGCGCCCCTGATCGTCCACCGCCATCGTTCCCTCGCAGGAATCGTCGAACAGGTCAAGCAGAGATTGCATACCTACTCGCAGGAAGCTGTCCACGTCCCAGGAAGAACCAACAGACGTCTTCATATCTTCTCCATCATGACCTTGGGGAAACCGAAATCAACTCGACAATATTGACCGATTATAGATGCTCTTCAGCAACATTGTCTTTGCATGGCATTTCACTCCTTTTCGGGTGCGTCCTCGTCATTTTTTAACTTCCTGCGGCGCGCTCCGTGCGAAAAAGCAAATTCGTCAGCATGGGCCCGCGCAAGCCATCCTTAAACCGTCCTCAAGCCGTGCCATCATGACCGCCAACGACACGCCCCATTCACTTGTCACGCAAGGCGCGAAAACAAAAAAGCCGCATTGCTGCGGCTTGAGGGAAATTGCTCGTATCAAGGCGATGTCTTATCGCTTCAACAGATTCAATATCTCGGACAACTCGTCGCGAATTGCGACCGTGTTCAATTCCAGCGGTGGTAACCCCGCGGTCAGGTCATCGTCGCCATTGCCGTTCGCAATGCGGTTGTCGAGCTTGTTGCGCGCGCCGCTGATAGTAAATCCCTGTTCGTACAAGAGCTCGCGGATGCGTCGAATCAGGAGTACTTCATGGTGTTGGTAGTAACGCCGGTTGCCACGGCGTTTGACCGGTTTGAGCTGGGTGAATTCCTGCTCCCAATACCGCAACACATGCGGCTTCACGCCGCACAGGTCGCTGACCTCGCCGATCGTGAAATACCGCTTCGCCGGAATCGGCGGCAAAACGACCGCATCGGATTTGTTGGAGCGCTCGTTCATGATCGGTCAGTTTAGGCGACGCGGGCAAATGGTTTTCCGCTCGCAGCTTCCACCATGCTTTTCAGTTTCTGGCTCGCATGGAAGGTAACAACACGACGTGCGGTAATCGGGATTTCCTCGCCAGTCTTAGGATTGCGTCCTGGTCGCTGCGGCTTGTCGCGAAGCTGGAAATTGCCGAAACCGGAAAGCTTGACCGATTCCCCGCGTTCGAGCGCATTACGGATTTCATCGAAAAACGTCTCGACCATGTCCTTGGCTTCGCGCTTGTTCAGGCCCACTTGTTCGAAGAGGAGCTCGGCGAGCTCCGCCTTCGTCAGCGTCGGCAGGTCTTTCTCAGCCTGGGTGCGCGCCTTGGCCTCTTGCATGGCGCGACTGAGGTCAGCGGCCAAAACGGATTGAAGTTCGGCTGGGTTCACATCATTCATAGTAGTTGTCGTCCCTGCCCTGCCATCTTGTCCGTTCATGCGCGCAACCTGGCGCCATGCTTTTTGTCAACCGATGCGATGAATGCGGCCATTGCTGCATCCACTTTGTCGTCTTGCAGGGTAGTTTGAGTATCTTGCAAGGTGAAACGGAAAGCAAGACTTTTTTCGTCACTTTCCAGTCCTTTGCCGCGATATTCATCAAATAAAACAATGGCTTGCATGATAGCACAGGCGGGGTTCGCCTGCCGCTCCTCCATGAAGGCATCAATCAGATCCTGTACTTGCACCGCTTGTTTGACAACCACGGCGATATCCCGCGTCACAGCCGGGAACTTCGAAATCTCGCTATATTCCGGAAGGTCGCGCTGACGCAATGCCGTCACGTCCGCTTCGAAGACCACGGCCGCAAGCGGCAGATCATATTTCTGCTGCAAGCGCGGATGCAGTTCTCCAATGACGCCAACAGGCTCGCCGTCCAACAATACCTGGGCCGAACGCCCGGGATGCAAGGCCGGATGGTCCGCCTTGACGAAGCGAAGCTTCTTGGGCGCAAACAGGGCTTCCAAGTCAGCTTTGAGGTCGAAGTAGTCGACGTTCCGCGTCGGTAGCCCCCACTGCTCTTCCGCAGCCGGCCCATATGCAATGGCGGCGACGCGCTTTGGCTGTACGTAACCGGCCACGGACAGCGGGCCGTCCTTAACTTCCGGATTACGCAAGTACACCGCACCGACTTCGAAGAGGCGAACGCGACCGATTTTCCGGTTCAGGTTGTAACGCACATTCGATACCAGGCTGGCGATCAGCGACGAGCGCATCACGCCCATCTGGCTGGCGATAGGGTTAAGCAGGCGGATCGGATTGGTGTTTACGGCAAAATCGCGCTCCCATGTCTCATCGACAAAGCTGAAATTGACGACCTCCTGATAGTCGAGATCAGCCAGCTGGTGGCGGATCGCAAACAGCGAGCGCGTGTCTTCCTGAGGAATGCGCATCGTATTCGGCGCAACTGGAGGTAATGCCGGAATGTTTTCGAAACCGTAGACTCGCGCGATCTCCTCGATCAGGTCTTCCTCGATTTCGATGTCGAAGCGGTATGACGGCGGCGTCACCGTAAAGACCCCGGATTCCTGCGTGAATTCGAGTCCAAGCCGAGTGAAAATGTCAGCGATCTGCTCGTCTGAAACAGGAATACCGATCACCTTCGTAGCGCGCGCGGTGCGCACCGAGACCGGCTTGCGTTGCGGCAGGTTGACGATCTGGTCATCCACCGGACCGACCGCAGTGTCCTTTCCGCCGCAGATCTCGATGATCAGGGCAGTAATGCGTTCGATATGCTCGACTGTCGTCGCGTAATCGACGCCGCGCTCGAAGCGGTGCGCGGCGTCGGTCGAGAAGTTGTAGCGGCGCGCGCGGCCCTGGATTGCCTGCGGCCACCAGAATGCTGCTTCGAGATAGATGTTTTGCGTGTCGAGCGACACTGCCGTGGACTCGCCGCCCATGATCCCGGCAAGCGATTCGATTTCCTTCCCGTCAGCGATCACGCCGACCCATCCGTCGACTTCCACGGTGTTGCCGTTCAGGAGCTTGAGGGACTCGCCCGAACGCCCCCAGCGCACATCCAGACTTCCGTGGATCTTGTCCAGATCGAAGACGTGGGTCGGGCGACCGAGTTCCAGCATCACGTAGTTGGAAATGTCGACCAGCGCAGAGATCGGACGCTGCCCGCTGCGCTCCAGGCGGCGTTTCATCCAGTCAGGCGTTTGCGCACGGGCATTCAGGCCGCGAATGATGCGCCCCGAGAAGCGCCCGCACAAATCGGGCGCGGAAATCTTCACGGGCAACTTGTCCTGCATCGTTACCTGCGTGGGTTGGAAGGTGGGAGCCCTCAGCGGCGTTCCGGTCAGTGCCGATACCTCGCGTGCGATGCCGAGCACGGACAGGCAATCCGCCTTGTTTGGCGTCAGCTTGATGGTGAATTTCAGGTCGTTGAGCTGATAGTAATCGCGGAAATTCTGGCCAACCGGCGCATCGTCCGGCAATTCCAGCAGCCCGCCATGGTCGTCGGACAATTTCAGTTCGCGTGCGGAGCACAGCATTCCTTGCGATTCCACGCCACGCAGTTTGCCCACCTTGATCTCAAAGGGCTTCCCGTCCTCGCCCGGCGGCAGCTTTGCGCCTGCCATCGCACACGGCACTTTCATTCCCGGGCGTACATTCGGCGCGCCGCACACGATGTTCAACAAGGTGCCGGTACCGGCATCGACCTGGCACACATTCAGGCGATCGGCGTTCGGATGCTTCGCAACCTCGATCACCCTTGCAATCACGACATTGGAAAACGGGGGCGCGACTGGTTCGACCTCTTCGACTTCAAGGCCGGACATCGTCAACAAGTGCGACAGCTCGTCCGAAGTCATCTTCGGATCGACCAGGGTGCGGAGCCAGCTCTCGGAAAATTGCATAGTTCAGACTTTCAGCCACAAGTTTCATGGCGTGCCGGCTCGCTATGAGCCGGCGCACGCCACGACAATGTTTAGTTGAATTGTTTCAGGAAACGCAGATCGCCTTCATAGAACAAGCGCAGGTCATTGATTCCATAGCGTAGCATCGTCAGACGCTCGAGGCCGGAGCCGAACGCGAAGCCAATGTACTTTTCGGGATCGAGTCCGAAGTTGCGCACGACAGTCGGATGCACCTGGCCAGCGCCGGACACTTCCAGCCAGCGCCCCTTGAGCGGACCGCTACCGAAGACAATATCGATCTCTGCTGACGGTTCGGTAAAGGGGAAATACGAGGGACGGAATCGTACCTGCAGATCATCCGTTTCGAAGAATGCCTGCACGAAATTCAGGTAAACGCCCTTCAGATCCGCAAAGCTGATGTTTTCGTCGATCCACAAGCCCTCCACCTGGTGGAACATCGGCGAGTGCGTCGCGTCGCTGTCGACGCGGTAAGTGCGGCCGGGAGCGATCACTTTGATCGGCGGCTTGTGCATTCGCGCGTAGCGCACCTGCATCGGGCTGGTGTGCGTACGCAACAGCAGCGGCTTGCCCTGTGTGTCGTTGCCTTCGATGTAGAAGGTGTCCTGCATCGAGCGCGCCGGATGGTTCTCCGGACTGTTCAATGCGGTGAAATTGGTCCAGTCGTTCTCGATCTCCGGGCCATCTGCGACATCAAAACCGACAGAGCGGAAAATTGCTTCAATGCGCTCCCACGTCCGCATGACCGGGTGGATGCCACCCTTGCTGCGCCCGCGGCCCGGCAACGTTACATCGATGGCCTCGGCGTTCAGACGTGCCTGCATCTGCGCATCGGCCAGCGCCTCCCGGCGCGCATTCAACGCGGCTTCAATCTTTTCCTTGGCGACATTGATGATTGCGCCTTGCACCTTGCGGTCCTCAGGCGCCAGCTTGCCCAAGCCCTTCATCTGTTCGGTGATCTGGCCGGTCTTGCCAAGGTATTTGGCTTTCGCATTCTCCAGTGCTGCGGCGTCTTCAGCCTCAGCGAAGTCGGCCTGCGCCTGGATGACAATCTGATCGAGGGAATTCATGCGGCTATTTCGCCTGTGAAAAGAAATCGAAAACAGGAGTCCGCTCGGGAAAGCGGCAATTCAAAATAAAACGGGGCACAGGTGTGTGACCTCTGCCCCGCTTATGCAGTACCGCTGTTCGGCGGCACAAACGATCACGACACTCAAGCGGCGATGTTGGCCTTCACCTGGTTGACAATCGCAGCAAATGCCGGCTTGTCCATCACGGCCATATCTGCCAGGACCTTACGGTCGAGACCGATATTGGCTTTCTTGAGCCCATTCATGAATACGCTGTAGGTAACGCCGTGCGCGCGCGTTGCCGCGTTGATACGGGTGATCCATAGTGCGCGGAATACGCGCTTCTTGTTGCGACGGTCACGGTAGGCGTACTGACCAGCACGCATGACTGCTTGCTTGGCGATACGATAAACGTTACCGCGGCGACCACGATAGCCTTTGGCTAGATCGAGGACTTTCTTGTGACGGGCCCGCGCTGTGACCCCACGTTTTACTCGAGGCATATTAGCTCCTTAGTGTGAGGTTAGGCGAACGGCATCATTGCGCGGATGGAGTCCATGTTTGTCTCATGGACGTCCACTGCGCCGCGCAGCTGGCGCTTGTTCTTGGTGGTTTTCTTGGTCAGGATATGACGCTTGAAGGCTTGACCGCGCTTGACGGTTCCGCCCGGACGTACGCGAAAGCGCTTTTTCGCACTGCTCTTCGTCTTCATTTTAGGCATGGCAATATCTGTCCTCTTGGACAGCTCCGTTTTTAGCATGATTGCAGGTGGCAATACTTCATTGCACTTGGATGCCTGCTTTCACTTGTTTTGCGATGGGAGCGAATCCCCCGCTATTGGCATGAACCGCCCGAGCCGGGCACTTCATGCAAATTCCTTATTTCTTTTTCTTGGGCGCCAATACCATCACCATCTGGCGGCCTTCCATCTTCGGAAACTGCTCGACTTGGCCATACGGCTCCAGATCGCCCTTCAGGCGCTCCAGCATACGCATGCCGATATCCTGGTGCGCCATTTCACGACCACGGAATCGCAAGGTAATCTTCGTCTTGTCGCCCTCTTCGAGGAACTTGGTCAAGTTACGCAGCTTGATGTTGTAATCACCATCGTCGGTACCCGGACGGAACTTGACTTCCTTGACCTGGATGACCTTCTGCTTCAACTTCGCTTCGTGGGCCTTCTTCTGTTCCTGATACTTGAACTTGCCATAATCCATCAGACGGCATACGGGCGGATGCGCGGTCGGCGCAATTTCCACCAGATCCACGTTTGCTTCTTCCGCCAGACGGAAGGCTTCAGCCAGACTCACGATACCAAGCGGTTCGTTATTGACCCCAGTGAGGCGCAACTCCGGCACAGTAATTTCGCCGTTGATGCGATGCGACTTTTCCGTAGCTATTGCAGTTTCCTTTAAAAATTAAATAACTAAGCCGTGCTCTAGCGCTCCGGGTATCCCCGATCAGGCCTTGGTGTCGAGCTCATTCCGGAGTCGATCCACCAGTGCATCGACCGCCATCACCCCCAGGTCGATGTTGCCCCGCGCACGCACGGCCACTGAATTGGCATCCCGCTCCTTGTCGCCAATAACGACGATATAGGGCAGCTTCTGAATCGAATGCTCGCGTATTTTATAGGTTATTTTCTCGTTACGCAAATCGAGCTGCACCCTAAACCCTTGTTTTTTCAGGTTTTGTGCAACTTTTTGAGCGTAATCAGCCTGAGCATCCGAAATATTCAGGATGGCAAGTTGCACCGGTGCAAGCCAGAGCGGCAGCGCGCCGGCGTGATTTTCGATCAGGATGCCGACGAAGCGCTCCAGCGAGCCCACGATTGCACGGTGCAACATGACCGGCACCTTGCGGGTGTTGTCTTCCGCAACATATTCCGACCCGAGCCGCCCCGGCATCGAGAAATCGACCTGCATTGTCCCGACCTGCCACGGCCGCCCAAGAGAATCCTTCAGATGGTATTCGATCTTCGGACCATAGAACGCCCCCTCGCCAGGAAGTTCCGTCCAGCTTACGCCACAGGCACGCAGCGCTGCGCGCAGCATTTCCTCTGCACGGTCCCAGGTCTCATCGGAACCGATACGATTGTCCGGCCGCAGGGCGATCTTGATCGAAATGTCGGAAAAGCCAAAGTCCTTGTACACCTGCATCGCCTGCTGGTGGAAAGCAGTAACTTCGCCCTCAATCTGCTCTTCGGTACAGAAGATGTGACCGTCATCCTGGGTGAATCCGCGCACGCGCATCAGGCCGTGCAAGGCGCCGGATGCCTCATTGCGGTGGCACTGGCCGAATTCGCCGAAACGCAGCGGCAGGTCGCGGTAACTGCGTAGATCGGAGTTGTAAATCTGCACATGGCCGGGACAATTCATCGGCTTGAGCGCGTAGCTGCGATTTTCGGACTCCGTCACGAACATGTTCTCGCGGTAGTTTTCCCAGTGACCAGTCTTCTCCCACAAGGCGCGGTCCAGGATTTGCGGCGCCTTCACTTCCTGGTAGCCGTTTTCCTGGTACACGCGGCGCATGTATTGTTCGACCTGCTGCCAGATCGTCCAGCCCTTCGGATGCCAGAAGATCAGGCCCGGCGCCTCGTCCTGAAAATGGAACAGATCCAGCGCCTTGCCCAGCTTGCGGTGATCTCTCTTTTCCGCCTCTTCCAGCATGTGCAGGTAGGCATCCTGCTCTTCCTTCTTCGCCCAAGCGGTACCGTATACGCGCTGCAGCATCTCATTCTTCGAGTCGCCACGCCAGTACGCGCCGGCCAGCTTCATCAGCTTGAACACTTTCAGCTTGCCGGTCGACGGAACGTGCGGACCACGACACAGGTCGGTGAACTTGCCCTCGTTGTAGAGCGACACATCCTCACCCTGCGGAATGGACTCGATGATTTCCGCCTTGTAGTTCTCGCCAATGGACTTGAAATAGGCAACCGCTTCGTCACGCGGCAATACCTTGCGCACGACAGGCTCATCCTTCTTCGCGAGTTCAGCCATCTTCTTTTCGATTGCCTGCAGATCTTCCGGAGTAAACGGACGCTTGTAGGAAAAGTCGTAATAGAAGCCGTTTTCAATCACCGGGCCGATGGTGACCTGCGCCTCCGGGAACAGCTCCTTCACGGCATAGGCGAGCAAGTGGGCCGTCGAGTGGCGGATAACTTCCAGCCCTTCCGGATCCTTTTCGGTAACGATAGCCAGGTCGGCATCACGTTCGATCAGGAACGACAGGTCGACGACCTTGCCATCCACCTTGCCCGCCAACGCAGCCTTTGCCAGACCGGCACCGATGCTGGCGGCGACCTGTGCGACGGTGACCGGGCCTTCGAATTGACGTTGCGAACCGTCGGGAAGTCGGACTGAAACCATTTTGCGCTCCATGTCAGTGCTGAATTGAGACTGACGCTAGAAGATTGAACATCAAAAGCTGCGGACGAAAAAAAGCGCGGACTAGCCGCGCTTTTTCTTGTTGTAATGACGAAAAAGACTTCCGACTAGTGTCGCTCCCAAACCATAACAATGGTAGTTCGCGGTGTCATAACCGGATTGCCTTTCTCGCTCTTACTAAGTACTGCTTATTCGTTGGTAGGCTCGATTGGACTCGAACCAACGACCCCTACCATGTCAAGGTAGTGCTCTAACCAGCTGAGCTACGAGCCTAAAGAAGCGAAATTATAGCGGCTATTTTTCGTTTTCGCTAGTGCTTTTGCTTAACGGCACATCAAATTGATAATAAACTCCAACTTCGCCGGCAAGCTGCGGTAACGGGCATCAATCGCAACTGCGCACACCTGTCGAGGTCCGCAGCGAATCGGCTACACTGACAATGTATTCTCGGAAGACAATAGTGAGCCGTGTCGCGATTGCCCTTTTCGCAGCCGGCGCATCATATCGAAGCCATGCATAACAAGCACGACAGCATCACCCCCAGTCTCCTGCATGCCCATCGCGCGGGGGATGCATCCCACCATCACGTCGCGGAAGAGCGCAATCCGCGGATCCTGGGATTCTCCGTGGCGCTCACGCTCATCTTTGCGGGCGTCGAAGCTCTTGCCGGCTTCTGGTCGAATTCCCTGGCTCTGATTTCCGATGCCGGGCACATGGTCACGGACAGCACGGCTCTCGGGCTGGCGCTGCTTGCACAAATGATTGCGCGACGTCCGCCGTCGCCGAAACACTCCTTCGGATTCGGCCGCGCCGAAGCGCTAGCGGCGTTCATCAATGCGCTCGCCATGCTGGCCATTGTCGGCTGGATCGTCTTCGAGGCAATCCAGCGGTTCTCCACACCGCAGCAGGTTCAGGGTAAGGCAGTTTTTGTCGTCGCGCTGATTGGGCTGGTGATCAACCTGATGGTTGCCTGGGTGCTTTCGCATGACAAGGAAAGCGTCAACGCGCGAGCAGCGCTGGTCCACGTGATCGGCGACCTGCTCGGCTCGGTGGCGGCACTCGCGGCGGGCGCAGTGATCTATTTCACCGGGTGGATGACCATTGATCCACTGCTGTCGCTGCTTGTCTCCTTGCTGATTCTGAAATCCACCGTCGATGTATTGCGCGACGCATACCATTTCCTGATGGAGGGCGTACCCCATCATATCGACTATCTGCAGGTCGGAGAGGATCTTGCCGCCATTGACGGCGTGCTCTCTGTGCATGACCTGCATGTCTGGGAGATGACGCCGGGCCAGCCCGCCCTGATCGGTCATGTCGAAATCCGCGATCTCGCCGAATGGCCGACGCAGCTGCATGCGATCAA
Organism: Pseudomonadota bacterium; assembly: GCA_021821365.1. GTDB lineage: Bacteria > Pseudomonadota > Gammaproteobacteria > Burkholderiales > Burkholderiaceae_D > Noviherbaspirillum. The sequence continues at coordinate 14,353 of JAKACN010000092.1, forward strand.
GCTGATGCTGCTGCAAAAGCACGGCATCGACCATGTGACATTGCAGGCTGAACTGCCTGGAATGGCCAACGGCGATTAGCTTGCCTATTGTCGCGCCGCTTCCAGTACACCGTCGACGTCCAGAATAACCATCAATGCCTTCTGCAGCTGCTCAGTGGATGAGATCTCTGCCGTAAACGACATGCGAGCCTGGCCTCTTGCACTCTGCGTATTGACGCCGATCACGTTAATCTTCTCCCGCGAAAACACCTCGGTGATGTCGCGCAGCAGGCCTTGCCTGTCGTTTGCCAGGATGAAGATGTCGACGGGATAGACCGTTTCTCTTCCGGCCTCGCCCCAGGTTGTCTGGATCACTCGCTCCAGTGCGTTCATGCGCATTTGAGCCAGGTTCTTGCAGTTGGCGCGATGGATCGACACCCCCTTGCCGCGTGTAATGAAGCCGACGATTTCGTCCGGAGGAGCCGGCTTGCAGCAACGCGCCAGTTGCGTCATGAGACCATCCGTGCCGACCACCAGTACACCCGAACGCGCCCCTTGCGCGACGCTGGATGCGCGGCTCTTGTTGGGGACGATCGCTTCTTCAACTCCTTTTGCGGCGCTCTTGTCTTCACCCTCGTGCAACACGTATTCGATGTTGCGCAGGCTGAATGCCTCCTTGCCGACAGCCAGGAACAGATCGTCGAGCTTTGAAAATCCCAGCTTGTGCGCCAGCTCCTCGAGATTGATCGCCGTCTTGCCTTCACGCTGCAAGGTCTTCTCGACAAGGCTGCGCCCATGCGAGAGCGTCTCCTGCTGTTCGATGGCATTGAACCATGCCCGAACCTTGGTGCGTGTGCGTGGACTTGCCACATAGCCGGGGCTGAGCCAGTCGCGCGAAGGCCCAACTGCCGCACTGCCACGTGCCGTGATTATTTCGACTGTCTGTCCATTTTTCAATGGCGTATTCAGCGGCACCATCACCCCGTCGACCCGTGCACCGCGGCAGCGATTACCGACGTCGGTATGCAGGTGGTAGGCAAAATCAATCGGCGTGGCGCCATTCGGCAATTCGATAACGCGCGCCTGCGGCGTCAGCACGTAGATGCGGTCATCCAGCGCGGCGGACTTGAGTTTCTCCACCCATTCGCGACGGATATCTTCCTGCGCCACCACCGCATCGGCGACCTCGGTCTTCCATGCGAGAAGCTGGCGCAGCCAGGCGATCTTTTCATCGTACTTCTGCGCGGAAAAACTCGAACCTCCGCTTTCCTTGTAACGCCAGTGCGCGGCGACGCCATACTCGGCAAAGCGATGCATTTCATGGGTGCGTATCTGCACCTCGAGCGCGCGCCCGTCCTCGGCCACGACAACCGTGTGGAGCGACTGGTAACCGTTTGGCTTCGGTCGCGAGATGTAATCGTCAAACTCGTCCGGAATCGGCGTCCAGATGTTATGCACCAGGCCCAGCACCGTGTAGCACGTCTTCACATCGTCAACGATCACACGGAATGCACGCACGTCGTACAGCTCGGAGAAATCGAGGGCTTTCCCGCGCATCTTGTTCCAGATGCTGTAAATGTGCTTTGGCCGTCCGGACACCTCGGCCTTGATATCTGCAGCAGCCAGCTCCGACTTCAGTCGCGTGATCGCCGCTTCAACGAAGCTTTCGCGTTCCAGGCGCTTTTCCTCGAGCATCCGGGCGATTCGCTTGTAGGTGGCGGGCTCGAGGAAACGGAACGCCAGGTCTTCCAGCTCCCACTTCAGTTGCCAAATGCCGAGCCGGTTTGCCAGCGGCGCATACAGATCGAGCGTTTCGCGCGCATACTGGTGTGTCTTCTCGTTTTCCAGCTTCAGGTCGGCGAAATAGCGCAATGTCGTCACGCGCGAAGCAAGGCGCACCAGGACGGCGCGCATGTCCGATGCCATCGAGAGCAGCATCTTGCGCAGCGTCTCAAGCTGTTCGGCTGCCTGTTGCGACGCATTCTTTCCGCGCCCCACTTCTTGCTGGCCGAAGGTCTGCATGTGCAATCGCATCAGTTGCCGGATACCGCTCACCAGGTCGCCGATATCCTTGCCGAAGCGCGCCTCGATACCTTCGGCAGCCTTCGCATCGATGATGGGCAATTCGGTGAGCAGCCCGGCGATGCGTGTGTCCGCGTCAGTGTTGAGCGAAGCGAGGACGCTGGCAATACCTTGTGCGAATTCGAACGCATCCTGCCCGGTAATCATGCTGTTGCCGCGATAGAAGGGCTCGATGAAAGCAAGCGCGTCCATCACACGCGAGCTGTCTTCCGTCGTCAACCCGGAGGCCAACAGGACAGGCGTTTCGCTTTGTGTTGCTGCGACGGATACCATTCTTTGACTATCTCTGTGCTGCGGTGACAACCACCTCGATCAGCCATTCCGGCTTTCCGAGCTTTGCCTCGACCGTCGCGCGCGGCGGCGAATTGGCGTCGGCCACCCATTCATTCCACACTGCATTCATGCCACTGAAATCCTGCATGTCGGCAAGGAAGATCTGGCACATCAGGATGCGCGACTTGTCGCTGCCCGCCTCAGCGAGCAGGCGATCGACATGGCCCAGAACTTCGCGCGTCTGGCCGGCGATGTTCTGCGTAAGGTCTTCCGCAACCTGTCCCGCGAGATACACTGTGCCGTTGTGTATGGCGATTTCCGAGAGCGTCTTCCCGACATGCATTCGTTGGATGTCCATGGTATTCCGTTTCTGAAGTCGTGTTACTGGAGCAGGAAGGTCTTCACGATGTCGATCTGGTCCTTGTGCATGAATGTCGGCGCATGCCCAACGCCCGACACCTCGACCAGCGTTGCCTTCGGGCCGCGCGCCGTCATTGCCTGCGCGGCCTCGCGTGTCAGCAGATCGGATTGCGCGCCGCGCACCAGCAGGGTCGGGCAAGTAATCGCATCGTACGTTGCCCACAGCAGCGCTTCCATCTGTTGCACGCCTTCCGGGGTTGGCGTCTTGATCGCGCTTGCAAGGCACGGATCATAATGGCGAATCCATTTTCCGTCCTTGTCCTGTTTCAGGACATCGGCAGCAAGCTTGCGCCATTCATCATCCGCATGAGGCCCGAAGGGCTGCGAGATTTCCCTGATGTAGCGCGCCGCATCGTCGAACGTATCGAAGCGCACAGGTTGGCCGATGTAACTGCCGATTCGCGCCAGCGCGTCGGCATTGAGCGATGGACCCACGTCATTCAGCAGCAGCTTGCTGACCGGACTGCCCTTGAGCGATGCCAGTCCCATGCCGATCAGGCCGCCCATCGATGTGCCAAGCCAATGCACGGTTTGCGCGTCGAGACGCGCAAGCAAGGTCACCATGTCGCTGACGTATTGCGGGATCTGGTAGTACTGCGGGTCGCGCAACCAATCCGAACGTCCCCGACCGGCAACGTCCGGGCACACCACGCGGTATTCCCCGCACAATTCCGAAGCAAGCGTATCGAAGTCGTCCGAGACGCGTGTGACGCCATGCACGCACACCAGCACCCGCGAATTATCCGGGTCGCCC
>JAKACN010000360.1 GCA_021821365.1 Pseudomonadota bacterium
ACCGGCGGCGCATCGCCATCTTCATCTCCGCCTCGCAGGCCGCGCCTGTACTGAGGTGTGTGCGGGAAAATGGCGCGATTGCGGTGGTATTCAGCGAACCCCCGACGCATCGCACGGTACAGGTCAAGGGCCGCGATGCGGTCGTCTCGGACCTTGAGGACGACGACCTCCAGCGCGTCGCCGCTTACCTCGATGCCTTTTCGCGCCAGCTAGCGCCCCTCGGGCACCGGGACATGCTGGTTCGCATGCTGCTCACGCGCCCTGCGTCCGATCTCGTACGCCTGAGCTTTACGCCGGCCGAGGCGTTCTCGCAGACACCGGGTCCGAATGCGGGCGAACCGTTGCGGAGGCGCCCATGACCCTGACAGTCGACGCCATCCGCGAATGCCTTGAGGGCGTAATTCCCGGGACAGTCGCCACCGCAGCCCCCGACGGCACGCCGAACATTGCCTACCTTTCACAGGTGCAGTATGTGGACAGCAGGCACGTCGCGCTGTCCTATCAGTTCTTCAACAAGACGCGCCAGAACATCATGATCAATCCGCGCGCAGCCCTCGTTGTGACCAGCCCGCTGACGGCCGCGCAGTACAGGCTGTCGCTGCAGTACCTGCGCACCGAAACGCATGGCCCGCTGTTCGAAAGCATGAAGGCGAAGCTGGCCGGCATCGCCTCGCATGCCGGCATGAGCGGCGTGTTCCGCCTGCTCGGATCGGACGTATTCCAGGTGCTGGACATCGAACGCCTGCCCGGCGAATCGCTGCCCGTGTCGCCGCCGCAGCGCAATCTGCTGTCCGCCCTGCGCACCTGCATCGAACGCCTTGCGACATGTACCGACCTGGAGCGGCTGCTGGCGGAGACCCTCCATTGCCTCGACCAGCAGTTCAACATCCATCACACGATGATTCTGATGTTCGACGAGGCGAGCCAGCGCCTCTATACGGTCGCCAGCCTGGGCTACGAACAGTCCGGCGTCGGCTCCGAAATCGCGCTCGGGCAAGGCGTGATCGGTGTGGCCGCGCGCGAGCGTACGCCGATTCGCATCGGGCACATGAGCTCCGAATATGCGTACGGCCGGGCGATTCGCGAAAGCACCGAGCAGAGCAACTGGGCCAGCGCACTGGAGACGGAAATTCCCCTGCCCGGCCTGCGCGAATCGCGCAGCCAGCTCGCGGTGCCCATCCTCGCGTCGCAACGTCTGCTCGGCGTACTGTACGTCGAGAGCCCGCGCGATCTGCGTTTCAGCTACGACGACGAGGATGCGCTGGTCAGCCTTGCTCGCCTGCTCGCCATGGCGATGCATCTCTTGCAGAGCACAGCGGAGAATGGCGAGGAGATGCCGCCGCAGCATGCGGAGCCTGCCCCGCCCGGCGGCGCGCCCCTGCTGGTCCGCCGTTTCCCGGAAAACGATAGCGTCTTCCTCGGCGACGACTATCTCATCAAGGGTGTTGCCGGCTCGATCTTCTGGACCCTGCTGCGCGACTATGCCGACAAGCAGCGCACCGAGTTCACCAATCGCGAACTCCGCCTCGACTCCCGCGTGCGCCTGCCGGACGTCAGCGACAATCTCGAAGCGCGCCTGATCCTGCTCGGCAAGCGGCTGGTGGAACGCGACGCGCCGATCCGCATTGAGAAGACCGGGCGCGGCCGCTTCCGGCTCCGCGTCGGCCGCCCGATCAGGCTTGCCGAAGACTGAGCCTGCCCGTGCGCCTGTTGGCATGCGGCAGCGCCACGCTCCATCACCGCCCTTCCTTGTTGACGCACGTCCACGAATTCGCGAGCGCCCGTGCGCGCTTTCTTAAAACTTCATTCAATTAATCCTAAAAAAATCTTAAGCGATTCGGCCGGCGGTTTTTCCGCTGCAGTGCACAGTAGACTTCGTCCGCACATCCGATTGAACCATCCGATGAAGGACGATCATGAACCAGATTTCGAACGGCAACAGCCCGGCGTCCATGCTCGAATGCATGATGCTGATCCGGGCCTATGAAGAAAAACTCGCGGCGCTGCAGTCCACGGGAGTGGCCGGCACCTGCACTTCCGTGGGCCAGGAAGCCTCGGCAGTCGGCGTGGTGCGCGCGCTGCGCGCCAGCGACCGCATCCTGACCAACCACCGCAGCGCGGGCCGCCTGCTGGCGCGCGGCGCCGAACCCGGCCGCATGATGGCGGAAGTCATGGGACGCAGCACCGGCTATTGCAAGGGCAAGAGCGGATCGCTGCACATCTCGGCGAAGGAGCTCGGCGTCATACTGACCTCCACCATCGTCGGCGGCGAACTGTCGCTGGCGACCGGCGTCGGGCTCTCGATGTCCATGCTCGCGCAGGACGCCGTCGTCGCCTGCTTCTTCGGCGACGGCGCCGCATGCGAAGGCGTGTTCCACGAATCGCTGAACCTCGCCAGCATGTGGAAGCTTCCCATCCTTTACGTCTGTGAAAACAACCAGTGGCAAGCCTACGTGCATCGCAAGGAAACGATGAAGGGCGATCACGTCAGCGACTGGGCGCGCGGCTACGGCATGGAAAGCCGCACCGTCGACGGCAACGACGTGGAGGCGGTCCATACGGCAGCGATGGGTGCGATCGCTCGCATCCGCGAAACCGGCATGCCCTATCTGCTTGAAACGTATACCTATCGCCTGCGCGGCCACTATGAACCAGACGACCAGGCCTATGTCGATCCGCAGGAACTGGCGGGATGGCGCGCGAAAGATCCGATCATGTTGCAGCAACACCGCATGCTGCAGCAGCAGGCAATCACCGCTGCCGAGATCGCCGCCATGCAACAACGCGTTAGCGACACGATCGGGCGGGCCGCCGCCTTCGCCGCCGATTCGCCCTTCCCGTCCCTGTCCGAACTCACCACCGACGTCTACGCCTGAGGAGCCTGATCATGTCCCACATTACCGTGAATGAAGCTGTAGCGCAGGCGCTGGCCGAAGAGATGCGGCGCGATCCGCGCGTGATCATGTTCGGCGAAGGCGTGGCAACCAAGCGCACCGATCTGCTGAAGGAATTCGGGCCGCAGCGCATCCGCAATACGCCGCTGGCGGAAGGCATCATCGCCGGCACCGCCGCCGGTGCGGCCGCCACCGGTCTGCGCCCCGTGGTCGACCTCCTGTTCGCGCCCTTCCTGTGCTTTGCGATGGACGAAATCGTGAACAGCGCGGGCAAGCTGCGCTATATCTCCGGCGGACAGTTCGCATTCCCGATGGTGGTGATCGCCATGACGGGCTGCGGCTGGACCGTCGGTGCGCAGCACAACCACAATCTCGAAGCCTGGTTCGTGCACAGTCCCGGCCTGAAGGTCGTGATGCCGTCCAATGCCGCCGATTTCAAGGGGCTGCTGAAATCGGCTATCCGCGACGACAATCCAGTGCTGTTCTTCGTCGACATGTCCCTCGGCTACGTGCCGGGCGAGGTGCCCGAGGGCGAGCAGGCAGTCCCGCTCGGAAAAGCCGCCGTCGCGCGCGAGGGATCGGACGTCACCATCATCACTTACGCGAAGATGGTGGGGACCTGCATGGAAGCGGCCGCGCAACTGGAAACATCGGGAATCTCCGCCGAAGTGATCGACCTGCGATCGCTCAAGCCGCTCGACGAGGAAACCATCCTGCGTTCGGTGCGCAAGACCGGCC
>JAKACN010000361.1 GCA_021821365.1 Pseudomonadota bacterium
ACGCTCTGGTTCAGGATGCGCACCGAAGCCGTCGCCTTGGTGACACCATCGATATGGGCGTTGGCGCTGCCGCGGTGGTCCTGCTGCCGCTGCGTTCCGTGATCGATCGAGATGTTCCTCATCAGGGACAGGCCGCGGTACTGGCTGACAAACCGGAATAGCGGCCCTTCGCCCAGGCCGTCGAGGAAGACCGGCTCATGATGGGAGATCACCTGCACGTCGAGGAAATTGCCTTGGTGATCGAGTGCGATCAGCAGGTTCATCGGCACGCCGGAGAAGCCTGGAATGGGTGCCAGGTCAATCGATTCAAACACATACCCCACCAGCTCGTTCGACGTGGCGTTCTGCCTGAAGATGGGCCAGACCGGCAAGGCGGTGTCCTTCTGTCCCACGATGTAGGGCGAGGGGAATCGCTTTACCAGCGCCTCATGGGTCATGACGCCGGCCCGCGCAGACGAGGCGCACGCCGCGAACAGGATCAGGATTGCGAGGAATGCACGCAGCATGGCTGCATACCCAATGGTCTTGAACATGAGGACGATTTCATGGCGGTCTCCAGTCTGTTTTTATGCGGCCAGCGAGGATGCTCGGCGCTCGCCTGACGTGGCAATCGCCGTGCCAGGCGGATATGCTTGGGAAAATCGACCGCAAACGGCCTTGTTCAGGCGCGCCAGCCGCGATCAGATCGCAGAGCCGCCGTACGCGGACTGCCCTATTCTTGAACAGATGGAGGATCGCTGTGCCAATCTGACACATCGGGATAGAAGCCTGCGCGGCGATCCGCGAAGAACCATGAAAAAAGCCCGGCGAACCGGGCCTTGCGATGTGCGGAGGGGGCGAATCAGACGGTGCGGTGCTTCTTGCCGCGCTTGATGCTGCCCTTCGTCTTGACGAGCATGATGCCGGACTTCGCCGAACGCGTCCTGTGCGCCACGCGGTGCGGCGCGGCCTTGGCGGCGTACAGCGGCTCGCCGTTGACGTAGCGCTTGATATTTTCGGCGTCCAGCATGCGCGCGGCGCTTGCCTTGGCATTCAACAGGACGAGGATCATATTCTTGCCGGCGGACTGGAAGCGCATCACCAGGCAACGCCCCGCTTCCTGTGTGAAGCCGGTCTTGGACAGCAGGATGTCCCAGTTATTGCGACCGACCAGCCGGTTGGTATTGTGGTAATGGACCATGCGGCCATTCATGTCGATCAGGTCTTCCGTGCCCGTGGTGAGACGGCTGATTTCCGAATAGGTGGAGGCTGCCGCCGCCATTTTCGCCAGGTCGGCGGCCGTCGAGCGATTGTGCGGCGAAAGGCCGGTCGGTTCTTCGATACTGGTCTGGTGCATTTCCAGCATGGCGATCTTCGCTCTTACCGCCGAAAGAAATGCCGGCATGCCGCCGGGGTAGGTCCGCGCCAGCGCGTGCGCCGCGCGATTGTCGCTCGACATCAGCGCCAGTTCGAGGACGGACTGGCGCGGCAGAACCGCGCCGACCGGCACGCGCGAGGAGCTGTTCTTCAGCGTATCGACGTCACTCTCGTCGATCGTGATCATCTCGTTCATGTCGGGCTTGGCGTCGAGCACGACCATCGCCGTCATCAGCTTGGTCAGGGATGCGATCGGGACCACATCGTGCGAATTCTTTTCCACCAGCACCTTGCCGGAATCCTCCTCGAGCACGAGAGCATGCTGGGAGCTGAGCGGCACGGCGAAGGCGGACGCTGCCGTGCTGAGCAGCAGCGCCATCAGGGTTTTCTTGAACATACGAAAGGCGAAAGGTAAGTGGGTTGTTGTTCGGCACTAATCATAGCGTGTTTATCGCTCGCAACGTTTGCGAAATGCAAAAGGATGACAAAAAATTTTTCGGATGTTGCGAACGGGTCTTGAAGAGATTTCAAGGCGGAGCGCGGGGTGTGGTCTCCACGCACGAGAGGAAAACCCGAGTCCGTGCTGCCCGCGCTGCCAGGAGGCGCGGGCAGCCGGAATTCAGCGGACGAACTCCCCCAATCTGCTCTCGAACGGACGGCCTTCGATGCCGGCGTGGGTGTCGAAGCGGCCCATCACCAGTGCATCCCAGGCCTTGATGCTTGGGTTCGGAGCGGGATGGGGACTGGCGAGCAGAGCGAAATCGCTGGCGCTGCGGGCCCGCAAATGGTGCAACCATTTGCCGACACCTCTCCGTGCCATGCTATATTGTTAATGCTCAGCAACATTAGTGGCAAGCACGCAGACGCTATGAAACGCATGCGAATGTCATCCTGCGGATTCCCTCGCCTGCGACCTTGAGCCGCCTTGATGCAGGTCATGCGAACGCGCGGCAAAACGCTCTGCGCCATGGCCGTTCCGTGCCTGCTCAAGACCGATGTCCGCAATCCGGGATAGGATTGAGCATTGCCGCCCATTGCACATGCCGAGTATGTCCGCTCCACACACCACCACCGGATCGCCCTCTCCGTCCGAAGCTCCCGGCACGAACGAATGGCACGCCTTGAGCGTCGCAGAAGTCGCGCGCCGGGTCGGCGTGACGCCGGAGTCCGGCCTTCCCCATCGGCTCGCGGCCGAGCGCCTGCAGGCCTGCGGTGCCAACCTCATCCAGGAAACCCCGCCCCGTCCTCTGTGGCGGATGTTCGTCGACCAGTTCACCGACTTCATGATCCTTGTCCTGATTGCGGCCGCAGTCATATCCGGCGCGATCGGTGACCTCAAGGACACCCTGGCGATCGTCGTGATCGTGCTGCTCAATGCGGTCATCGGCTTCGCCCAGGAAGTGCGTGCCGAGCGGGCCATGGCCGCCTTGAAGAAGATGGCCGCGACCCATGCCACCGTGCTGCGCGGCGGCGAGCGCCCCGTCATTCCGGCGCAGGAACTGGTGCCGGGCGATGTGGTGCTGCTGGAAGCGGGCAATGTGGTGCCGGCCGACCTGCGCCTGATCGAATCGGCCCGGCTGAGGATCGACGAGGCGCTGCTGACCGGTGAAGCGACCACCGTGGACAAGAAGTGCGACATCCTGCCGCAATCCGGGTTGCCGCTGGGCGACCGCGTGAACATGGCATTCAAAGGCGCAACCGCCACCTATGGCCGGGCCATGGGCATCGTTGTGGCGACCGGGATGCAGACCGAGCTCGGCAAAATTGCGCGCCTGATGGAATCCGACGAAGAGCTCAAGACCCCCCTGCAAAGGCGCCTTGCCGCATTCGGCAAGCGGCTGGGCCTGGCAGTTCTTGCGATTTGCGCCACCATTTTTGTCGTTGGGCTGATGCGCGGCGAGCCCCTGGTGCTGATGTTCCTCACTGCGGTCAGCCTGGCGGTTGCCGCGATCCCCGAAGCCCTTCCCGCCGTCGTCACGATTTCGCTTGCGCTCGGCGCGCGCAAGATGGTGCAGCAGAACGCGTTGATGCGGCGCTTGCCGGCAGTCGAAACGCTGGGGTCGGTCACTGTCATCTGCAGCGACAAGACCGGTACGTTGACCCAGAACCGGATGCGCGTGGAAGAATTGTGGGCGGATGACCGCGTATCGCACGACGGGAACGAAGTGCCTGCGCAGGAGCCGTGGAACAGCCTGTTTGCGGCGCTTGCGCTGTCCAACGACGCCAGCCGGGGGCACGATGGCAAGGTGACCGGCG
>JAKACN010000362.1 GCA_021821365.1 Pseudomonadota bacterium
GCTAATCCTTTAAAATTTGGTTGATTATAACTCTCTCTTTTTAAAAAGAATTACCGCCATGCGCGCATCACGATTTTTTATTTCTACGCTTAAAGAAGCTCCGTCCGACGCAGAGATCATCAGCCACAAACTGATGATGCGGGCCGGGATGATCAAACGCCTCGGTTCCGGTATCTATACCTACATGCCGATGGGCCTGCGCGTGATTCGCAAGGTGGAAAACATCATCCGTGAAGAGATGAACCACGCCGGTGCCGTCGAGCTGTTGATGCCGGTCGTGCAACCGGCCGAGTTGTGGCAGGAAACCGGCCGCTGGGAAAAGATGGGACCGGAACTCATGCGCGTCAAGGATCGCCATGGCCGCGACTATGCGATCCAGCCCACCTCGGAGGAAGTGATCACCGATGTCGTTCGCTCGGAAATCAAATCGTACCGCCAGCTGCCGATCAACTTCTATCACATCCAGACCAAATTCCGCGACGAACGCCGCCCACGCTTCGGGCTGATGCGCGGACGCGAATTCACAATGAAGGATGCTTATTCCTTCGACCGTGACGTGGAAGGCATGCAAAGGTCGTACAAGATCATGTACGACGCCTATGTAAAGATTTTCGACCGCTTCGGCCTGCAATTCCGTGCCGTGGCCGCCGATAACGGCGCAATCGGCGGATCCGGTTCGCATGAATTCCATGTGATCGCCGATACTGGCGAAGACGCACTCGTGTACTGCCCGGGTTCCGATTACGCCGCCAACATGGAGGCAGCCGAGGCCCTGGCGCCGGCCACGCCCCGCGCACCGGCGGCGCAGGCCCTGACCAAGACGCCGACGCCCGGCAAGGCCAGGTGCGAGGATGTGGCGGAACTGCTGGGCCTGCCTTTGTCACAAACCGTCAAGTCGATCGTCCTGACAGTCGACAAGGAAGGCGCTGACAAGGAAGTCTGGCTGTTGCTGTTGCGCGGTGACCATGAATTGAATGAGGTCAAGGCGAACAAGGTGCCTGGTCTGGGCGCTTACCGTTTCGCCAGCGAAGGCGAGATCATGGAGTGGTTCGGGACCAAACCGGGCTACCTTGGCCCGATCGGTACGAAAAAGCCGGTCAAGGTGGTGGCTGACCGAACCGTGGCCAATATGAGCGATTTCGTGTGCGGCGCGAACGAGGAGGATTTCCACTTCACCGGCGCCAATTGGGGGCGTGACCTGCCCGAGCCGTTCGTCGCGGACCTGCGCAACGTGGTCGCAGGAGATCCTTCTCCGGACGGCCAGGGCAAGCTGGCGATCCAGCGCGGCATCGAGGTCGGTCACGTGTTCCAGCTCGGTACGCGCTACTCAGAGGACATGAAGGCTACCTACCTCGACGAGACCGGCAAGCCGCAGTTGATGCAGATGGGGTGCTACGGTATCGGGGTGACCCGCATCTTGGGCGCGGCGATCGAACAGAACTTCGACGACAAGGGCATCATCTGGCCGACGGCGATCGCGCCATTCGAAGTGGTGCTGTGCCCGATGGGCTACGATCGCAACGAAACCGTCAGGATGGAAACGGACCGGCTTTACGACGTGCTGCTGGCGGCGGGCGTCGATGTCATCCTTGATGACCGCGGCGAGCGCCCGGGCGTCATGTTCGCCGACTGGGAGCTGATCGGCGTGCCGCACCGTATTGTGATCGGTGATCGTGGACTGAAGGAAGGCAAGCTTGAATACCAGGGCAGGCGCGATACGGCAGCGACCGCAGTGGCGGTCGCGGAGATGGCTAAGTTTATCAAGGCCAGGCTTGCGGCCTGAGGTTTGCGGGGCTGCCTTGACGCGCGTCGCAAGGCGCGGCGCTGCAGCGATCGCAGCTCTGGCGTTTTGCTGCAGCGCGGTGGCGGGCAACCAGCAGGAAGAGGCATTGGCGGATTCGGTGCGTCTTGCCCTTTCCAACGCCATTGCCGACGCTCGTCCGCCCCGGCCGCACTTCGGCAACATTCAGGATCGCCTCAAGTACCTGCGCTGGCTCGGCGAAATGTCCGAGCGGCTGAAGAAGCGGCTGCCGGATTGGCAGGTGCGGCGCGAATTTCTTGAAACCACCTGGTACGAAGCCACCCGCGCCGGCCTCGATCCGGCGCTGGTGCTTGGGCTGATCCAGGTCGAATCCGCTTTTCGCAAGTACGCGATTTCCGCCGTGGGCGCCCAGGGGTACATGCAGGTAATGCCGTTCTGGACGCGTGTGATCGGCGATGGCGACCGCAGGAAGCTCTTCAACATGCAGACCAACCTGCGCTACGGCTGCTCGATCCTGCGCCTGTATCTCGACATGGAAGGCGGCAACCTCTTCCTTGCCCTGGGGCGCTATAACGGGAGCCGCGGGCGGCCGGAATATCCCAATGCCGTTTTGGGTGCGTGGCGGCTGTGGGAATACAACCGGTGAACGGGTGCCGGCGGGATGTCGTCTGGGGCGCCTTGTTCGTATCGGGCTCCCTGCACATTCTGATGATCTGGAGCTGGCGCGCCGCGCTGCCCGATCCAGGTATCAAGCCTGCGCGGCTTTTCTCCCCCATGGAAGTGCGTCTGTTGCCGCAGCACGATGCGCTTGTCCCGCACGCAAGGAGCGCGATCAGCCAGCCGGCGCAACGTCGCATCGAGGCCCCAGTTCCGGTCCAATCCCGTTCCAGCGAGCCGCTCGTCTTTGCGCCTGATAGTGCATCCGCTTCGCCTTCCGTGTCTCTGCCCCCGCAGCGGAGCGTCGACGAGATGATCGACGCGGCCAGACGCGATATCGGTCGCATCGACCGGGATCTGAGGCGCATGTATCCGCAACAGGATCTTCGGCAGGAGACGAATTCCTCCGCACTGGAAAGGGGCATCGCGGCGGCTGGCTTGCCGCGGGGTACAACGACCTGGGAGAGCGTTTCCGCCGATGGCCGGCGCATCACGAAGGTCGCGACTGCGTCAGGGACCTACTGCATCCTCGGACGACAGCCGGGATCCGGTATCGCCGATAATGAGCGGGCGGCGTTTGTTACCACCACCTGTCCGGACTGAGTCGGCGCATCCGGAAGGCGCCAACAAAAACGCCCGCGCGATGCGGGCGTTTTTGTTTGGCCTTCGGAAAGACAATTTATTGCAGGTGATTGGAAATGAGTTTCGTCATTTCGAACATCGACACTTGCTTCTTTCCGCCAAACACGGCTTTGAGCTTGTCATCCGCATTGATCATGCGCTTGTTGGCTTCATCTTGCAGCTTGTTCTTCTTGATGTAGTCCCAAACCTTCTTGGTGACTTCAGTACGCGGCAGCGGATTCGCACCGATCACTGCACCCAGGGTTGCGGACGGCGTCATCGGCTTCATGAACGCTGCATTGGGCTTACGCGGAGTCTTCGGCTTTGCTACCTTCTTTGCTGCGGGCTTCTTGGCTGCGACTTTCTTCGCCGGAGCGGCCTTCTTTGCTGCCGGCTTTGCTGCGGCCTTCTTTGCTACGGGCTTGGCTGCTGCCTTCTTTGCCGGAGCGGCTTTCTTTGCAGGAGCTGCCTTCTTTGCTGCAGGTTTGGCTGCGGCTTTCTTTGCAGCCGGCTTCTTGGCGGCTGTTTTGGCCGCGGGTTTTTTGGCTGTTGCCATCTTCAAGCCTCCTTC
>JAKACN010000363.1 GCA_021821365.1 Pseudomonadota bacterium
AATTTTCTCCAGCAGAGCGGATACGCGGTGATAGGCTTCCTCGATGCGCTTGGAAAGCTCCGCATTCTCGGCGGAAAGCGAAGCAAGCGTCAGACGCAAGTCCGCATTTTCCCTGCGCAGGGACTGGGTCAATTTGGCCAGTTGCGTGACTTTTTCGGAAAGTTGATGAAAATCGGAAATCATCCCGCCACTATAGTAGCCGAGACGAATTTCCGTCAATAGATTCAATTACTTGGGGATGTTTTTTGAAAACACTTCTGAAATTCGTCTTTTGATCATGCAAATCCGATTGACCCCTTGCATCAAAAGGCTCAAGTCAATAAAATCGAGACTTCGTGGGGCGGTAGCTCAGCTGGGAGAGCGTCGCGTTCGCAATGCGAAGGTCGGGAGTTCGATCCTCCTCCGCTCCACCATCTTCTGTATTCCAATCGGCAATCCCGATTTCCTGCCCGGCCTAGGTTCAAGACACCATTCCCGGTTCTTCATCTCCAATCCTGTCCGCATCCGCACAAGCATACTAGTGCAGCGACAGGCGGTCATTCAACATTGCATCGAGCTCATATTTTTCCCGGTCGATTTCGTTCCTTGTGCGAAAGCCGAGGCGGCGCAATAGCGGCAAGGGAGGACACCAGCCCTGCAGGCCGTGCTGCAGCAGAAATGCGAAAACCACTGCTGGCAACGCGAGCCAGCGCCTGTCTACGCCGATGCCCAAGCCAACGCCAGTCAGGGCGAGCGTCGATGCATTGACTTCTAGCGCGCTCGATGTCCCATTCCCTGTCGAGCCCCTCCATGCGACGCAAGATGGCTTCGCGATCGGATCCACTATATCGCTGGATATTTGCTTCGGTCTGGCGATCGATTTCCTCATTCACATGCGCAGCTGTCGCGTGACGTACGCGGTCCGCGCTGGCGCCCGGTGCCAAGGCTTGAGGGAGCATGGCTGCTCCTCCATCCAGGAACATCTGTCGGCAAGCGCATCGCACGATGACCGCAGACTGAGGATCTGCATGATCCTTGCCCGGAGCATTGCCGCGAGCCTGTGGCGCTTGCAATCGGAACAAAAGTTGCAACGAAACTATGACCGCAGCCTGCCGCTGGAAATTCTGCCATTATCGAGCGGCATGACCCGCCCCTCTCAATTGTCCTTGCCGGGTAGCCACCGGAGATCCAACTGCCAATACGAAACGCACCACGGCAAAGCCGCCGGCGAGACTACTGGCAGGTAACCTGAACAGTCGTTACATTGGCGCCGCCCATGACCGCCGTACCGCTAGCCACGCCGCAATTCAATCCCGGCGGCTGAGTCAGTACCGCCACACCGTAGACTGAACCTTGCGCCACCGGATTCGCGAAGACGAACGAGGTGCTGTTCGCGCTGATGCTCAAGGTATCGGTACCGTTGACAAGCACCAGCGGCCCCGTGGTCAGCCCACTGATATTGCCACCGACGGTATAGGTGTTCTGACTGCAGGTCACGTTCACCCACGTGATCGGAATGCCCGTGGCCAGGGCTTTCGGATTGGCCAGGTTGCAGGTCAGCCCGGTCGGCTGGGCGACCACCGTAACGTTGTAGCTATCGAAATTCCCGATCTGATCCGGAAATTTATAGGACGTCGCATTGGCGGGAATGGCGATCGTGCTATTGCCGTTGGCGAGCACCAATCCGTCGCGGGTCAGGCCGGTTACTGTGCCACCAAGGTCGATCGCCGTGTGCTGGCCGCCACAGGCCGCAAGACCGGCCGACAGCGCCAGGGAAAGGACGAGGCGAAAGGTCGCGCTGAATTTCTGCATGGGGAACTCCGGAAGTATGTCTTGTGTTTGTCAATCGCGTCGCGGCAGCCGAGACTGCGGAAGTTCGCGCTGTCAGGAGCAAACGATCTGCACGCTGGCCAGATCGGTCGACCCCATATAGCCGGCGCCGTTGAGGACGCTGCAGGTCTGCCCTGTCGGCTGGCTCAGGATCGTGACGCCGTAGGCGAAACCGCTGCCGACCTTTACCGGGAATGTAAATGTCGCAGCATTGGCGGCAGGACTGACGGTATCGCTGCCATTGGCGAGCACGAGGCCGTTCGTCGTCAAGTTGGTGATGGTGCCGCCAAGCGTATGGTTCGGCGCGCAGGTCACCTGGACGTTATTGATGTCCGACGATCCCGCAATGCCGGTGCCGTTGGCGACGCTGCAACTAAGGTCCGCGGGCTGCGCCTTGACGGTGACGGCATAAGCAGCACCGATGATGACGCGATAGGGAAAGGTATAGGTCGTGGCGTTCGTCGCGATCACGACCGTGCTGTAGCCATCCGAGAGTGTCAGGCTGCCGGTTGTCAGGCCGGTTACGTTCCCGCTCAGGCTCACGTCATTCCTGCTGCTGCCACCGCCGCAGGCACTCAGTGCGCCGACGAGGGCGATCAGGCACAACGGCCGCAGATACGAGGACAGCGTATTCATGGATTCTCCAGTCAGGTGATTGTGTTCAAGGCAGCGAGTTCGGTGCGCAGGGAGCTACCACGTACAGGATACCCGTGCGCAAAGCCTGGCGCGCTGGAATTCTAGCCTGTTGACGGCCTTGCCGTCCATGTCGCGCCGAAGCCGGCCGGGTTTCCATGGCAATCGTGCTTGCCTGAATGGCCTGTGCGATGGCCGAACGGATAGGATCAGGGACATGCTTGTGCATGCCCGGCCCCGTAAACGACAATCCGGCACCCGGCCACTTGAGGGCGAGGTGCCGGAGTGTCCCGGTCCTTGGGCCGTTCAGTCGAGCGTCTTCAGGATGCCAGCAAGCTTCCCGAACAACTCATCGATGTGCTTTTTCTCCAGGATCAGCGGCGGCGACAGCGCGATGATGTCGCCGGTGACGCGGATCAGGATGCCATCGGCAAACGCGCGCTTGAAGGCATTCATCGCCCGCGCACCCGGCTTGCCGGGAATGGATGCCAGTTCGATGCCGGCGATCAGGCCGATATTGCGCAGGTCGATCACATGCGGCAGGCCCTTGAGAGAATGCACCGCGTCTTCCCAATAGCCGGTGAGACCGCGTGCATTGTCCAGTACCTTGTCCTGTTCGAACACGTCCAGCGTGGCAATCCCCGCGGCGCAGGCCAGCGGATGTCCCGAATAGGTGTAACCATGGAACAGTTCGATGCCGGGAGGGCTGTCCATCAGCGCATCGTAGACTGACTGTTTGACGAACACCGCACCCATCGGCACCGTGCCATTGGTCAGGCCCTTGGCGGTCGTCACCATGTCCGGTTCGACGTCGAAATAATCGAAGGCAAATGGCGTGGCCATGCGGCCGAAGCCCGTGATCACTTCGTCGAAAATCAGCAGGATGCCATGCTTGGTGCAGATCTCACGCAGGCGTTTGAGATAACCCTTGGGCGGAATCAGCACGCCGGTCGATCCGGCCACCGGCTCGACGATGACGGCGGCGATGGTGGAGGCATCATGCAGGGCGACGATGCGCTCCAGCTCGTCGGCAAGATGCGTGCCCCACTCCGGCTCACCGCGCGTGAAGGCGTTTTCCTGCAGGTTGTGCGTGTGCGGCAGGTGGTCCACGCCGGGCAGAAAGGGTCCGAAGGCCTTGCGGTTGCCGGCGATGCCGCCGACCGACA
>JAKACN010000093.1 GCA_021821365.1 Pseudomonadota bacterium
GCCTGAACCTGCTGGCAGCGCTCCAGGCGGCGGAACGGCTTGCCTGCAAGCCCGAGGCGAAGGATCTTCCGGGTTATGCCGGCCCGTGCAAATCCGGAAATACCGGTATGCATCCCGCGCCTGCGAACTGAAGCCGGTGTTGTGCGGAAGATGCGTTCGACACCGAAGCACATAGGAAATCCCACGACTTCCTGCCAAGAAATTAAAATGATGCCCTCGAACTAGAAATGTATCCGGCTGTCTACGTTTCCTCGTGTTCAGGAGAGCGACGCCGCCGATGTTCCGACACACCCTCTCGTTCGCGGCACAACGCGTGCCGCAAGGCATTCCAAAGTAATCAGGTAAATAAGTGACACAAAAACAAGTGGCTGTAATCGGCGGCGGCGTGGTGGGCGTCTGCACGGCATATTTTCTCGCTGCTGCGGGACATGAAGTCTCTGTCATCGAGCGTCACCAGAACGTCGCGCAGGAGGCCAGCTTCGCCAATGCCGGCCTCATCGCGTCCGGCTTCGTCACGCCGTGGACGCCTCCCGGCATGCCTGCCAAGATGCTGTCCTATCTGTTCGGGGCAGAAGCGCCGGTCATGCTGAAGCCGACGCTTGACCGCGCTTTGTGGCGCTGGGTGCGGCGCTGGATCAGCGAATCGGAACTGGATCGTTACCGCATCAACAAGGACAGGACGCAGCGCGTGGTGTTCTACAGCCGCGAGATCCTGCGCCAGCTGCGCGAATACTACCAGCTGGAGTACGAGCAGACCCAAGGCGTGCTGCAGCTGTTCCGCACCGACAAGGACGTGAAGATGGCGGAGCCCGCCATCGCGCTTCTCGCGGAAAGCGATGTGCCGCATCAGGTCCTCGACCCCGACGGCGCGCGCGCCATCGAACCGGCTCTTTCCCCGCATACCGCACTCGCCGGCGGTCTGTACATGCCGCAGGACGAGGCAGGCAATTGCCCACTCTTTGCCAAGCGCATGAAGCAGATCGCCAGTTCGATTGGCGTGCAGTTCCATTTCGCGAGCGTGGTCGAGGCCATCGAACCGGAAAGTCGCGGCGTTGGCCTGCGGATCGACGGCGACAGGTTCAATGCCGATGCCGTCGTCCTCGCCGCGGGTACCGAGAGTGTCCCATTGCTCAAGGCGCTCGGCATCCAACTGCCGATCTATCCGGTCAAGGGCTACTCTGCTACGGCGTTGATCAAGAATTTCGACCAGGCGCCGCAATCCGCGCTACTCGACGAAGCATACAAGGTGGCCATCACACGCATGGGAAACCGGGTGCGCGTATCCGGCACGGCCGATTTCGCGTCGCGTGAGTCCGAACTGCTCGACCGGGCGATCCGCACTCTGGTCAAGGTCGGATGCGACTGGTTCCCGGACGCCGCCAATTACGCCACCGCCACCTTCTGGAGCGGCGCGAGCCCGACGCTGCCCGACGGCCCTCCGCTGCTCGGCGCCACGCCGATCCGGAACGTCTACATCAACATTGGGCACGGCACCGCGGGATGGGCAATGGCGGCCGGGTCGGGCAAGGTGGTTGCCGACATCGTTTCCGGCCACACTCCCGAAATCGATATGGACGGCCTGACAATGACGCGCTATGGATAAGCTGGATTGTGCAGTCATCGGCGCCGGTGTCGTCGGACTGGCCATTGCGCGCGCGCTTGCCCTGGCCGGACGCGAAGTCGTCGTCATCGAAAAGCACCACGCGATCGGCATGGAAACGAGTTCGCGTAACAGCGAAGTCATCCACGCGGGCATCTATTACCCGACCGGCAGCCTGAAGGCACGTCTGTGCGTGGCGGGCCGCCGCGCGCTCTACGGCTACTGCAGCGAGCGCGGCATTGCGCATCGTCGCTGCGGCAAGCTGATCGTGGCGACGTCGGATGTACAGGCGCCGCGGCTCGCGGCAATCCACGCTCAAGCGCATGCGAATGATTGCAGCGAGGTCGTCGCGCTCTCCGCAAGGGAAGCGATGCAACTCGAACCCGATCTGTCGTGCGTGGCGGCCCTGTCCTCCCCCGCTACCGGGATCATCGACAGTCATGCGTACATGCTTGCGCTGCAAGGCGATGCGGAAAACGCCGGCGCGATGTTTGCGTTCGGCAGCGAGGTCGTATCCGGGTTCGCTGGCAACGATGGCGTCGTACTGCAGGTGCACGCGTTCGACGGCACCCAATCGGAGCTGCACGCGGAGCTTGTCGTCAACTGTGGCGGATTATGGGCTCCACGCATCGCGAGCCGCATCGACGGCCTGCAGCAGGAAAGCATTCCCGCTGCCAGTTTTGCCAAGGGCAATTACTACGCCCTGGCGGGCAAGGCGCCATTTTCGCGCCTGGTGTATCCCGTTCCGGAACCCGGCGGGCTCGGCGTACATCTCACGCTGGACCTCGGCGGACAGGCGCGCTTTGGTCCTGACGTCGAGTGGATAGAACCTGGAGACGCCGACATCGATTACACAGTCGATCCGGACCGCGCAGACGGCTTTTATCGCGAGATCCGTGCCTACTGGCCATCCCTGCCGGACGCGTCCCTGCATCCGGCCTATTCCGGCGTGCGCCCGAAGATCGGCCCGCCCGGAGCGCCAGCATCGGATTTTCTGTTCGCCACGCACGGCAACGCGCATTACCTCGGCCTGTATGGCATCGAGTCGCCGGGCCTGACGGCGTCGCTTGCCATTGCAGAGTACGCAGGGGGTCTGGTCGCCGGTCGATAAAAAAGCGCGCCGGGTTTCCCCGGCGCGCTCCATGTTTTCCGTCCGAAAGCCGATCAGCCGACAATCAGGAAATCGATCACGATTTCGCCCGGTTCGCGCTGTACATAGGAAATGTTCACGCGCGGGCCAAAGTAGCCGTTGATCTGCGCCAGCAGCGGCAACGGATCATGGTCATTGCAGAAACGCATGGTCTCGCCAGGCTGCAAGGCCTCGAGCGCGCCGAAAATCGCTGCATGACGGAAGCGCTTTGCAATGCCGCGCGCATCGAACGGATAGATACCTTCGGAAACGGTCGGGCGGGAACAATCGTGTGCCATGTAAAACTCTCCTGTGAGTAAAATAAATTTGCCGAAGGTGCAAAAGGCTCCTTCGGCATTGTTGCAATCAGAATCAGGCCCCGAATGCGCGGGTTACCGGAATCGCCTGGCCCGCCGCCCTCTTGCCTTTCAGCAGGCGCACTGCGAACAGAAGGAGGAACACGGTACCTGCGGCGAACACGACGTCGCCCGGCACGCGCAGCCACACCAGCGTTTCCATCAGTGGCGAGTGCACTACCTCCGGCGAACGCGCATACCACATGCCGCGCGAGATGCTTGCCCATGCCTGGTAGATGCCAGCCGGCGTCAGCGACATGAACACCATCATCGCCAGGCCAATGTTGAGCAGCCAGAAGGCAGGCTTGAGCAGATTGTCGGCCCAGGCCGCACGTTCGGACATGCCGCGCAGACAGAACAGCATCAGGCCGATTCCCAGCATGCCGTACACGCCGAACAGCGCTGCATGGCCATGGCTTGCTGTCATGTTCAGGCCTTGCATGTAGTACAGAGAAATCGGCGGGTTGATGGAGAAGCCGAGCAGGCCGGCACCAATGGTGTTCCAGAAGCCGACTGCGATGAAACACAGAATGGACCACTTGTAGGACTGCACCCACGGCGCCGCCTTGGAACGCTTGTAGTTGTGGAATCCTTCCACCCCCATCATGGCAAGCGGTACCACTTCCAGCGCCGAGAACATGGCGCCCAGCGCGATGACTGAGGTCGGCGTACCGGTGAAGTACAGGTGGTGCAGCGTGCCCAGAATGCCGCCGAACAGGAACACGATGGTCTCCAGCACGATTGCGGTGTTCGCGGTGGCGGCACGAATCAGGCCGAGGCGCGAGAACAGCAGTGCGATCACGGCGGTGGCGAACACTTCAAAGAAGCCTTCCACCCAAAGGTGGACCAGCCACCAGCGCCAGTACTCGATGATCGAGTAATGCGTATGCGGGCCCCACGTCAGCGAAGTCGTGTAGAACAAGCCGATGCAGGTCGCCGACAGAAACACCATCGACAGCAGGCCGCGGCTTTCCGACGGACGCTTGAGCGCCGGCATCAGCGCACGTCCCATCAGAAACAGCCAGATCATCAAACCGACAAACAGCAGGATCTGCCATACGCGTCCCATGCTGGTGAACTCCAGGCCCTGGTTGCCGACCCAGAAGCTGAATTGCATACCAGCGTGTTCCAGGCTTCCGATCCAGCCCGTCACGGTCGAACCGACCACGATAAAGATCAGTGCCCAGAACAGCACATCGACACCAAGCTTCTGGAATTTCGGTTCATGGCCGGACAGTGCCGGCGAAATGTAGAGGCCAGTCCCCAGCCACGCGGTGGCAATCCACAGCACCGCGAATTGAGTATGGATCGTGCGGCTGATCTTGAACGGGAGGATTTCACCCAGCGGAATGCCGAAGAAGCTGGTGCCTTCCACCGAATAGTGCGCGGTAATGACACCCATCGCTACCTGGGCCATGATCAGGCCGATGACCACGAAGAAGTATTTCTTGGTCGCCTTCATCGAGGGCGTCGGCTTCAGGTCGAACAGCGGATCGGCCTTTGGCGGAGTCGGATCAGCCTCTTCCTTCCTGGTTGCATGGAACAGGAGCATGGCCGCAATGGCAGCGATCAGAAGAATCACGGAAGCAACAGACCAGATACCGGTGCCGGCTGTCGGCGTGTTGCCGACCAACGGTTCGTGCGGCCAGTTGCTGGTATAGCTCAGGTTCTGCTCGCCCGGACGATCGGTAGCGGCTGACCAGGACGACCAGAAGAAGAACGCTGCGAGCGCCTGGCGATCGGCGGCATCCGGAAGAGAGCCGGCAGTCATCGCATATTGCTCACGCAGCTTTTCCAGCGACTGCGCATCGCCGAACAGGTCGACATAGTGCTGTGCCACTTGTTCAATGGCCGCCGCACGTTCCGGCGAAACGGTAATCGTGCCTGTTTGCGCATCGTACGTATTGCGCCGCATTTCTTCCTTGAGCAGGCCGGTGAGCTGTGCCTGCTGCGGAGCGCTCAACTGTTCGAACGATTTGCCGAAGTCGCGCTGCGCCCAGTTCTCGCGCAGGGCCAACGCTTCACGATGAAGCCAGTCCGCGGACCAGTCGGGCGCAACATAGCTGCCATGCCCCCAGACCGAACCAAGCTGCTGGCCGCCCGCTGAGAGCCATGCCTGCTGACCTCGGTCAACCTGCCCCTCGGTGACGAGGATCTTTCCGTTCGTACTGACGACTTGCTTGGGAATTGGTGGGGCCGTCACATAGATCTCTGTTCCTACCCATCCAAGTACCGCAAAAGAGAGGACACAGATGATGGCCAGCCAAGTCCAGAGTTTCTTTGATGCGTGCATGGCAACAATTCTCCTGGAGGTTGGTTTTCAAAAGGTGAGTCGGGGTCGCATTTAAGATTCATTTTAAATCCATCTTTTAAATGATGCAAACGAAATGTATGTTTCCCCGTGAATCGCGCGAAATGTCCCCCAACACGACATCGCCGGATGTCATAAAATCAAGCCAGCCAGACATTAACGCCCTCTTCCAATCGATAGCATCCTTGCCCAGCCATGGCTCCTTCCTCAGCCCTTTACACGGTGGCGGAAATCCGCCACATCGAACGCACTGCGATGGCAGCACTTCCTCCCGGAACGCTGATGCAGCGAGCTGGCGCGGCAGCAGCCCGCCGGGCGGCAGAGCTGATACCGGAACCGCGACGGGCTGCTGCGGTTCTGGTGCTTGTCGGTCCTGGCAACAATGGTGGCGATGCGCTGGAAGTCGCGCATCTTCTTGCACAAGCGGGCGTGGAGGTAACTGCCCTGCTCTGCGCGCCTGGTGCCACCCACAGCCCTGATGCGCTGCAGGCAATGGATCGCGCAAGGCAAAGCGCCGTGCAGTTCGGCGATCCGACGGTGTCAACCATCGGTCAGCTGGAATGGACTCTCGTGGTGGATGGTTTATTCGGCATCGGCCTCGCGCGCCCGATCACTGGCAAATTGCGTGCGCTGGTGGAAGCGGTGAACAACCTCCCCTGCCCCGTACTGGCCCTGGATCTGCCCAGCGGGCTCGATGCCGATACCGGTGCCATTGTCGGTGACGATGGCATCGCCGTGCGCGCCACCCACACCATCACCTTCATCGCGGACAAACCCGGCCTGCATACACTCTACGGGCGCGATCATGCCGGTGAAGTGCACGTGGCGGACCTCGATATCGAGCATAGTCACTTTACGGAGCCGCACATCCATCTCAACGGCGTTGCGGCATTTTCCGACTGCCTGCAAACGCGTCCGCACAACTCCCACAAGGGCAGCTTCGGCGACGTGATCGTCATCGGCGGCGCGCATGGCATGTCGGGCGCCCCGATTCTCGCTGCCCGCGCAGCCGCAAAATGCGGTGCCGGCCGCGTATTCGCTGCATTCCTCGGCGAAGCCCCGGCCTACGACAGCATGCAACCCGAGCTGATGTGCCGCACCGCAAACGGGATCGATCTCTCTTCCGCCACGCTTGTCGTCGGACCTGGTCTCGGAACTTCGAGAGAAGCCCACGACATTCTTGCAAAGTCGCTCCATAGTCGCCAGCCGCTCGTCCTGGATGCCGACGCCCTGAACCTCATCGCCGCAGAACCGGGGCTGCAGCACATCCTCGCACAGCGGGAAACGCCAAGCCTGATCACGCCGCATCCGCTGGAGGCTGCACGACTGCTGCAACAGTCGACAAAGGAAATCCAGGCAGATCGCCTGTCGGCGGCGCGGCTGCTGGCGCTCCAGTTCAATGCCGTGGTCATCCTGAAAGGCTCCGGCAGCATCATCGCGAGGCCCGATGGCGAAACCATGATCAACCCTACTGGCAACCCCGCGCTTGCCACCGCGGGCAGCGGCGACATTCTTGCCGGCATATGCGGAGCGCTGCTGGCGCAGCACTTCCCCATGTGGAATGCCGCCCTCGCCGCCTGCTGGCTCCATGGAGAGGCCGCCGACACACTTGTCAGCCAGGGCATCGGCCCAATCGGAATGATGGCCGGTGAATTGATTCCTTGCGTGCGCAACCTCCTGAACCAGGTGACCGAACAGCATGCCCGGCGTCACATCGCGCGTCAGGAGTCGGGGCAGTAGGAAAATCGCATTCGCTGCAAAAAGGCATTCTGCATGCACGGAAGCCATGCCGTCAGCGGCGCCCCTTTTCCTCGCGCATCGCTTGAATCAGCGCTGGGAGGTCGACTTGGTCAGGTCAGCCGGCCCGCGGCGATCGTGATGGTGCGACGACAACGCGCGGCAATCAGTGGATCGTGGGTAACCAGAACAAGCGTTGAGCCGCGCTCCTCGTTCAATTCAAACATGAGCTTGATCACCGATTCTCCCGTTACCGCATCGAGGCTCCCGGTCGGCTCATCGGCGAAGAGTAGCGGAGGTTCCGTGACAAAGGCGCGCGCCAGGGCGACGCGCTGCTGCTCGCCCCCCGACAGGAATTTCGGATAGTGCCGCAATCGACTCGACAGCCCGACGCGTCCGAGCATGGATTCCGCCTTTTCCCTCGCACGTTCATCGCGCCCCAATTCCAGCGGCAACATGACATTCTCAAGTGCTGTCAGATGGGCCAGCAGCTGAAACGACTGGAACACGAAACCGAGCTTGGCCTGCCGCAGCCCGGCCCTTTGATCCTCGTTCAACGCAAAGATATCGATGCCATCGAGCCTGACCGTTCCTTCCGACGGCGTATCCAGTCCTGCGAGCAATCCGAGAAGTGTTGATTTGCCGGAGCCGGATGCCCCAACGATCGCCAGTGTCTCCCCCTTCTGCACTGTAAAATCGATATCGCACAGTATTGTCAACTGGCCGGTCGCATCGGCTACGCGCTTGCTCAAGTGAGCGACTTCGATTGCAGCAGGATGTGAAGAAGGATCAGGCATGCAGAATAATCTTGAGAAATACGGAACGGTGATGCGCTTGTTCAGACCGTTGCTGGCACTATTCCTGATCTTGTTTGCAACGTGCGCCTATTCTGCATCAAAAACGGTGCTTGTGCTCGGCGACAGCCTCTCGGCGGAGTATGGCATTGCACGCGGCGCGGGATGGGTCGCCTTGCTGGAAAAACGATTCCAGTCGGAGAAGATCAATGCCCGAATCGTGAACGCCAGCATCAGTGGCGAAACGACCAGCGGCGGCAAGGCGCGACTGCCCGCATTGCTTGGTCAGCACCACCCGGACATCGTCATCCTTGAGCTGGGCGGGAATGATGGCCTGCGAGGGCTGCCCGTTTCAGCGACGGAGGCGAACCTGCGCGCGATGATCAACGAATCGAAACAATCGAAAGCGAAGGTTCTGCTGATCGGCATGCAGATTCCGCCCAATTACGGTCGCGAATACGCCGACCGGTTTTCCGGCGTCTATCGGAGACTCGCACGAGAAGGAGATGTTCCGCTTGTCCCGTTTCTGCTCGAGGGCGTTGCTGACTCCCCGCAACTGCTCCAGCCCGATCGGATCCACCCGCTGGCCCAGGGACAATCGCTGATGCTGAACAATGTCTGGCCATATCTGAGGCCGCTTCTCGGTCTAAAGCGGTGAAATAAGCCGTTCACCTCTGCGCACACGAGAATCGGGTAGGAGGCGAGGTTACCCTCGCCGTCCTCCCACACCACCGTACGTGCGGTTCCGCATACGGCGGTTCATGAACTACGCTGGAGGCGTTGCCGGGTGTCCAGCAACGAGACCAGCCCCAAGGCGTCGAAGTAGCGCTTCGGGAAGGCCATGTTCATGTGACTGGCTCCGGCATTCCACCACGGGCCTTGCCCGTTGCGTCCGGAGCGCCACGCACGCTCTTCCGGCAAACCCTGTCGACGCAGCATTTTGGTGCGGCCTTGACGATGTTTGGCTTGCCGCCATAGCAGGCAGCGCAGCCGTCGTCGCAGCCACCCATCCAGCTCCTCCAGCGGCCGTTTGCTCTGAGTCAATTTAAAGTAGCTTACCCATCCTCGTAGCACTGGATTGCGTGTCTCGATGACATGAGACAAACTTCTGCCTTGACCCAGCCGCATCAGTTCCCGTACGCGCGCCGTCAGCCTGTTCAGACTTTCCGGCGCAATGCGCAGCTTCGCCTGCTGATGAGCAGTCAGGCTGTAACCAAGGAACTTGCGGTGCCACGGCCGGCCACACGCGCTTTTGCCCTCGTTGATCCGCAGCTTCAGGCGTTCTTGCAGGAACGCCGTCATGCTGGCCAATAACTGCCGCCCCGCTGCCTCACTGCGTACGTAAATGTTGCAGTCGTCCGCATGGCGGCAGAAGGCGTGGCCGCGCTTGTCCAATTCGCGGTCCCAATCCGTGAGCAGGATGTTACTGAGCAACGGTGACAGTGGACCGCCCTGTGGCGCCCCCTGTGCCCGCCCCTCGGCTACCCCGTCCCGCATCAGCCCCGCCTCCAGATAGCGCCGGATCAGTTTGAGCACCCGATCATCCTTTACCTGCCGCGCCACCCGTGACATCAGGATGTCATGGCTGACCCGGTCGAAGAATTTCTCCAGATCGATGTCCACCACCCAGCGGCGACCTTCCTGCACATACCGCTGTGCCGCCAGCACCGCCTGATGGGCGCTTCTGCCCGGCCGAAAGCCGTAGCTCGATTCGGAGAACTCCGGCTCGAAGATCGGCTGGAGTACCTGCAGCAGCGCTTGCTGAAGCAGCCGGTCCAGTACCGTCGGGATGCCCAGCGTCCTTACCCCGCCTTGCGGCTTGGGGATGTCCACTGCGCGTACCGCCGCCGGTATGTACTTCCCTTCCAGCAACGCTGCCTTCACGCTCGGCCAGTGCACACGGAGCCAGTCGCCGAACTCGTCCACCGTCAGATCATCGATCCCCGGTGCTCCTCTGTTCTCAACTACCCGCCGGTACGCCAACCGCATGTTGCTGCGCTCGACCACCGCTTCCATCAGCAATGGCCCCTCCGCTTTCGTTTGCCCGCTGGCCGCCGTGCGCGTCTCGGCACCGCGCGCGCCCCTGCCAGGGTTCCGCCCCGGCTCCTGCGCTGCGGCCCCGGTTGCCCGGGCTTGTGCTTCATTGACGTTCATCGAGTTTCCACCGTCCTAATCGCGGTCATTCATGTTCGGCCCTTCGGGCGTATCGCACCTACTATGGCTTCTGCTGACTTCTGCGCGACCATCCCGCCGCCTCTCGACGCCGGTAGCACTTCGGCAGTCGCGCAGATCTCCCCGGGTATGACGCACACACCTTCCCGCTTATGCCTGTCGGATATACGCCGCATCATTCCGTGCAAGTACCGGGCTTCGGCCCTTTTGGATGCCTTACCCCAATGCGTCGCCTCGTATCCGCTTCCTGTTCGTCAGGCCAGCGTTTTGCCTCGGGCTTCCTTCGGATTCGCAGTCACCCACGACACCCTTGCCTCTGGCTAGCACTTCCCCTTGCCGGGTGTGCAGAGGACTTCCACCTCCAAGTGCGTGCGCCCTGCCGGGCGCACCAAAAGAAAAAAGCCCCTTGCCAGGCTGTGTAAAAAGTCTGCAGGCGAGCGCTAAGTAAATTGCCCCGCTTTTGCGGGGCAATTTGTTTTGAGAAACAAAAATCGGGTTTAGGCCCGAAGTGCCTGGGTCAGTTTTTGGCTTCCGATCATGTGCACCACGCGCTTGAGGTTATAAACCATTACAGCCAGACTCAGTTCGGCGCGCGCTCCCTTTAGTCCGCGCAGTAACAGCCGGGCATTCCGCAAAATTTGCTGCTTGATGGTCCCAAATGGATGTTCGACGCTCTGTCGTCGCAGCGCCATCATGTGCGGCGCCGCCGCCACTCGCGCGGCATTGGCCCGTACGGCCTCTTCGTACCAGTGCCGGCTGACCAGGCGCCGGCTACTGACGGTGCATTTCCCCTTTTGCGCACACCTGCCGCAGTCGTCCGGCGCGGCTGCATAGAGCACCAGCTTGTCCTGGCGGCACACCTGCTTGCGCCTGAGGATCTTGTTGGCCGGGCAGGTAAAGCAGTCCTGGCTGGCGTCGTAGCGAAACATCGTCTTGTCGTACAGCGTGCCATCCCCCTGGTTGTTCGGCGTATGCGACGGCGCCACATAGCTGGTCATCCCCGTCTCCTGCAAAGCTTGCAATTGTTCGCCATTGGCATACCCGGCGTCGGCCACCACTTCCGGCTGGGTGCCAAGTACTTGGGCTGCGCCCTGCGCCATCGGCATCAGTTGCCCAGCATCCGACGTGTCATTGCATACCTCGTGATGCACGATCAGATGGCTGTCGGTGTCGACGGCTGTTTGCAGGTTATAGCCCGGTGCGCCATACAGCGATTTCATCGCCCGTGCCTGCGGCTCGGTCAGCACGCTCGACGTGGCTTTGCTATTGGCCAGCCTCGCCACTTCTGCACCCACCTCATCCTGGCGCTCGCGACAGCGCTTGAGCGCACGCTTGACTGCACCCGTGCTGGGTCCGCCACGCTCCTCTTGCCGGTCTGCGGCTTCCAACTGCTCCAGGTAGTGTGCCGCCTCGCGCGCCAATTGCTGCTGTTCGCGCTCCAGATCCCCAGCCTTGCCAACCGCCTTGCGCGAGGCGACGGCTTGAACCTTGCTGCCGTCAATGGCCACTACCGTACCGCCCACCAGCCCCTGGTGCCGCACAAACTGCACAAATGCCGCACAGCTGGCCATCAGTGCCTCGCCGTTATGCCGCCGGAAATCGGCAATCGTCTTGTGGTCCGGCGCCAGTCGCCCCAGCAGCCACATGCATTCAACGTTGCGCCGGCATTCCCGCTCGAGCGCACGCGATGACCGGATGCCGCCCAGATAGCCGCACAGATACAGCTTGAGCAGATCGGCCGGGTCGTAGGGCGGCCGCCCCAGCCTGCGCGCTTGCGCCTTGCCAAAACCCAGTGCCCGCAGATCAAGCGCATCCACCCAGGCGTCTATGACCCGCGCCATCGCGTCCTCCTCGACCAGTTCATCGAGCATCACTGGAAACAACACTGCCTGATCCCGACTCTCTCCGCCCCGATGTCCCATGCCTGCCTCCCAAAAGCAAAATCCCCGTCCAATTCACATTGGACGGGGATTGCTTGCTTTGGTTTACCGGATACCAGGACTTTTTACACAGCCTGTTGCGGGGCTCTTTGCATTCTGGCGGAGACGGAGGGATTCGAACCCTCGATACAGGTTTAAGCCCGTATGCTTCCTTAGCAGGGAAGTGCCTTCGACCACTCGGCCACGTCTCCACTCGCACGACGGCATTACCACTCCCGTCGCAGTAAAGTCACGCATGATAGCTGCTCACGCGGACTTGGTCAATGAAACTATGAAGGCCGATCGAAATCGATCAAGCTTTTTCCAGGTCGAACGTCTTGTGCAGCGCGCGCACTGCGAGTTCCATGTACTTCTCGTCGATCAGGACGGAAATCTTGATCTCCGACGTAGAAATCATCTGGATGTTGATGCCCTCTTCCGACAAGGTGCGGAACATTTGCGATGCGATGCCCACATGGCTGCGCATGCCGACACCGACCACCGATACCTTCGAGACCTTGGTGTCGCCGATGATGCTGGTGGCTGCGATATGTTCCTTCACGCTCTTGTTCAGCACGTCCATTGCCTTGGCATAGTCGCCGCGCGGCACGGTGAAGGTAAAGTCCGTTTTGCCTTCGACCGACTGGTTCTGGATGATCATGTCGACTTCGATGTTGGCATCGGCGACCGGACCCAGGATCTGGTAGGCGATACCGGGCCTGTCGGGCACGCCCAGCACGGTAATTTTCGCTTCATCGCGGTTGAACGCGATACCGGAAATGACGGCTTGTTCCATGTGTGTATCTTCCTCAAACGAAATCAGGGTGCCGGAATTGGCTTCTTCTTCCAGCGACATGAGCGGATCGGTCAGCGACGACAGCACGCGCGTCGGCACCTTGTAATTGCCGGCGAATTCCACCGAGCGGATCTGCAGCACCTTGGAACCGAGCGATGCCAGCTCCAGCATTTCTTCGAAGGTGACCGTCTTCAGACGTCGCGCTTCCGACACCACGCGCGGATCGGTCGTGTACACGCCGTCGACGTCGGTATAGATCAGGCACTCCTGCGCCTTCAGCGCGGCAGCGACCGCCACTGCGGAGGTATCCGAACCGCCACGGCCGAGCGTCGTGATATTGCCTGCGTCGTCCACCCCCTGAAAGCCGGTGATGATCACGACCTTTCCAGCAGCGAGATCCTTGCGTACGCGGGCATCGTCGATCGACTGGATGCGCGCCTTGGTGAACGCCGAGTCGGTCTTGATCGGCACCTGCCAGCCCGCATAAGACACGGCCTGCTTGCCGATGGTCTGCAGCGCCATCGACAGCAGCGCGACCGACACCTGCTCGCCGGTCGATGCCAGCATGTCGAGTTCACGCGGATCCGGCTGCGGCATGATTTCCTTT
The DNA here is from genome assembly GCA_021821365.1 of Pseudomonadota bacterium. Lineage (GTDB taxonomy): Bacteria > Pseudomonadota > Gammaproteobacteria > Burkholderiales > Burkholderiaceae_D > Noviherbaspirillum. The sequence goes on from JAKACN010000093.1 coordinate 13,422, forward strand.
GCCAGGGCGATCAGACGGTTGGTTTCGCCCGACATTGCGGACGGGACCACCACGATTTGATGACCAGCGTCATGCCATTTGGCGACGCGCTTGGCGACATTCTTGATGCGCTCTGTCGAGCCCATGGAAGTGCCGCCGTATTTGTGGACGATTAAAGCCATAAGGGTGAAAAGCTGCGCTGAGGAATTGAAGAATTGCGAGAAAAATCAACCTTTTACTTTACCTGCTGCAACGCAGGAAGGCAAGTGCCGACGCGTGAAGCAATGCTGCGAGAAGTTGAAATTTCGGCATGTTTCAGGAGGGGTCGCGCTCCCATCGCAATCGAACTCCCTGCCCGCCAGCCATCGGCACGTCGCGGACGTTCATCCCGATGCCCGCCGCATACAGCAACTTCCCGCCATCCGAAACAACGACCGGCAAGCGCATGCGCTCCCATGCCGGAACATCCAGGTCCTGGAAATGATGTTTCAGGCTTTTCGTCGCGCGATCCGAAGCCAGCTTCAATTTCTCTCCGCCGCGCCGGTAGCGCAGGCGCAATTCCTGTCCGCGCAGCCAGTCGGCATCCATGCCTTCCGCAGCGGCATCGAAGTGCAAGCTTCCGCCATAGGCAGGGAAACGGATTTCCGCCTCGCCGCTCCATCGGAATGCGACCTGCAGCGACTTCATCCCGTCATCGGTCATCCTCGGCACCATATGAATCACGCCGCGATGGCGCCGGATCTCGCAGTCAGGATGCGTTACGCGGACCTGTGCATCCTCCCGCGCATTGAGCAACTGGACACGCATCTCGGCCAGCCAGGCCGTGGAAGGCATACGCACGCCGTGCAGCGCAAACCAGTGACGCAGCAGATTGTCGATCCGCTCGGTGCCGATCTGCCGCAGCCGCGAAATATCGATACCGTTGCCGACGGCGCAACGGGCGAGATCTTGTCCGGCGAGTTCGTCGAGCATCCCTTGCGCGCTGCGGGCATGCTCCGCAGCGCGCGCGAGGCGCTGCTGGAATCCCGGGAAATATCGGCCGAGCGACGGCATGATGGCATGCCGCAATGCGTTGCGTGCGTAGCGAAGATCGGCATTCGACTCGTCTTCGACAAACGCAACGCCACGCTGCGCCACAAACATCTCCAGTTCCGCACGTGTCGCCGCCAGCAAGGGACGGCCAATCATCGTATACGCATCGCCCAGCAGATCAGGCGCGGTATTGAGCGCATCCATGCCGGACATGCCCGCAACGCCCGAACCGCGCAACAACTGCAACAGTACGGTCTCGGCCTGGTCGTCCTGGTGATGCGCGGTCAGGAGCAAAGGCAAGCCATGCTGGCGGCACAATTCTCCGAGCGCCGCGTAGCGAGCAATCCTTGCTGCCTGCTCGACGCCGTGCCGCCCGCGGCCGGACATGTCGATCCGGCGCACATCAAAATGCACGCCGAGCCGCTCGCACTCCTTCTCGCAATGCGCTAGCCACGCATCGGCGTTCGGACTGATGCCATGGTGGACATGGAATGCAAAAAGGGAGACGCTGTGCGCCTTTGCGTACACATGCGCGAGATGAAGCAGGGCCGTCGAGTCAAGCCCGCCGCTATAAGCAATGGCGAATCTCTGACAAGGCGCGGCAGAAACAGCAACGCGCGCCCGGATCGCTCCCAGCGCGCGTTCGAAAGCGTCTGCGACAGACGCTGCCTGCGGATTCGGCACAACTTATTCCGACGGGGTGATTTCCTTGAACTTGCCGTAGCTCATCAGCTTTTCATGCCGCGCAGCGACCAGTTCTTTCGGCTTCATGCCCTGCATCTGGCGCAGCGAATCGGCCAATGCGCGCTTGAGCAGGGACGCCATTTGCTTCGGATCGCGGTGCGCGCCGCCCAACGGTTCATTGACGATCTTGTCGACCAGGTTCAACGCCTTCAGACGATGCGCGGTGAGACCCAAGGCATCTGCCGCGTCCGCTGCGCGCTCGGAAGTTTTCCAGAGGATGGATGCGCAGCCTTCAGGTGAAATCACGGAATACGTCGCGTATTGCAGCATCAAGACGACATCGCCAACCGCGATCGCAAGCGCACCGCCCGAGCCGCCTTCGCCAATGATGGTGGCGATCAGCGGCACCTTCAACTCGGCCATCACATACAGGTTATGGCCGATGGCTTCGGACTGGCCGCGCTCTTCCGCATCGATACCGGGGAATGCTCCGGGCGTGTCGACAAAGGTGAAGATCGGAAGGCCGAACTTCTCTGCGACCTTCATCAAGCGCATGGCCTTGCGATAGCCCTCGGGCTTGGGCATGCCGAAGTTGCGCATCGCGCGCTCCTTCGTGTCGCGGCCCTTCTGATGGCCGATCACCATGCACGGCTGGCCGTTGAAACGCGCGAGGCCGCCCACGATCGACAGATCGTCCGCGTAGCTGCGGTCACCGTGCAATTCATGAAAATCCGTGAAGATCTCATTCACGTAGTCCATCGTGTAAGGGCGTTGCGGATGGCGCGCAATCTGCGACACCTGCCAAGGCGTCAGCTTGGCGTAAATATCCTTGGTAAGCTGCTGGCTTTTCTTGGAGAGGCGATCGATCTCCTCGGAGATATCGACTGCAGAATCATCCTGCACAAAACGCAGTTCTTCGATTTTTCCCTCGAGTTCTGCAATCGGCTGCTCGAAACCGAGAAAAGTTGTCTTGCTCATCGTGCCTCCTTGTTGAGACGGATATCAATCGACGATCGGCGCCGAATCGAGACTGCGCCAGAGATACCACGTCGCGACAGTGCGCCACGGCTCCCAGTTTGCCGCCACTTCGCGGGCGTCACTGCGGGAAACCGGCTCACCTGAAAAATAATTGATGCTGATACCTTTGAGCAACCCCAAGTCGTCCAAAGGCAAAATATTGGGCCGGAGCAGATTAAATATCAAAAACATCTCCGCTGTCCAGCGTCCGATTCCCCGGATCTGGATCAGTTCCGAGATAACCTCTTCGTCGTCCATCTCCACCCATTTGTCTGCGTGGACGCGCTTGGCCTTGAAGTGCTCGGCGAGGTCGATGATGTATTCCGCTTTCCTTTTTGACAATCCGCAGATCGTCAGCTTTTCCGGCCCGGCCTTGAGTACCTGCGCCGGCGTACATTTCGGGCACGCTTCCAGGAATCGCTGCCAGACGGCGTCCGCCGCCTTGACTGAAATCTGCTGCCCCACGACCGATCGCGCCAGGGTGGTGAAAGCTTCCCCGCGCCCGATCAGGTGCATGTCGCCAAACTGCGGAATGAGCTTGCGCAGGATGCGATCCCGCTTCATCAGTTCGTCCTTGGCATCCTGCCAGTACACCGGCACGCCCGTCATTGCCCCGTTCCCCTGTCGAGATATCGCCATGCGCTCAAGCCCTTCTCCACTCGGTGACGCCGCCCGGCTTGTCCTCGAGGACGATGCCTTTGGCAAGGAGGTCCGCGCGAATGCGATCGGCCTCCGCAAAATTCCTTGCTTTCTTCGCCGCCGTCCTGGCTTCGATTTGCGCGGCGATCGCCGCTTCATCAAGCGCCTGCTCCATGCTGAACGGCCCGCCCTGCAGGAATTCCTGCGGCGCGCGCTGCAAGAGTCCGATGATGCCGCCAAGCGCCTTCAGCTGGCGGGCAAGCACGGGCGACTTCGTCTTGTTGGCTTCATTGGCGAGATCGAACAGCACCGAGATTGCAACCGGGGTATTGAAGTCGTCATTCATCGCATCCGCGAAGCGAACCGCGTGAGCTTCGTCGCGATCGAAAGGGAGCGCGTCCGGCGTTACTTCCTTCAATGCCGTGTAGAGGCGTGTCAATGCGTGCTTCGCATCATCCAGGTGCGCGTCGGAGTAGTTGAGCGGGCTGCGGTAGTGGGCACGCAGGATGAAGAAGCGCACGACCTCGGCGTCATACTTTTTCAGCACATCGCGGATGGTGAAGAAGTTGCCGAGTGACTTCGACATCTTCTCGTTGTCGACGCGGATGAACCCGTTGTGCATCCAGTAGTTGACAAAGGCATGGCGGAACGCGCCTTCGGATTGCGCGATCTCGTTCTCGTGGTGCGGGAACTGCAGGTCCTCGCCGCCGCCGTGGATATCGAACTGTTCGCCGAGCAGGTCGCAGCTCATCGCGGAGCACTCGATGTGCCAGCCCGGGCGCCCCTTGCCCCATTTCGAATCCCACTTCACCTCATCGGGTTCGGACTCCTTCGCTGATTTCCAGAGCACGAAATCGAGCGGATCGCGCTTGCCGGTATTGA
>JAKACN010000094.1 GCA_021821365.1 Pseudomonadota bacterium
ACTTCGGATGACAATTACCTGGACCATATACAGGGCGAATTCGAGCCTGATGTCGTCGCCTTGTTCAAGAGCCTGACACGCGAAGCGAAATGCGTCTTCGATGTGGGCGCCAATATCGGCTGCACATCCATCCTGTTCGGCCAGCGTGCGGACATGGTGTACAGCTTCGAGCCGTCTCCGACGACGTTCCGCTTTCTTGAAAAAAACATTGCGAGGACACGCCTGCGCAATGTCAGGCCGGTCAATATCGGTCTGGGGCGCGCGAGCAGCGTGCATTCGCTGACCTACGCCGCCGACAATCGCTCGGGCGGCTTCGTGTCCAACAAGATCAAGGCCTCGGAAGGGCATCGTATCGAGAAGGTCAGCATCGTGCGCGGCGACGAATTCACGTGCCAGCAGGGAGTCGATCGCATCGACTTCATCAAGATCGACGTCGAAGGTTTCGAGCGGGACGTCCTGGAAGGATTGGGCGATACCATCGCGCGCTGCAGGCCGGCGGTCGCCCTCGAACTCAACCACTGGTGCCTGAACGCATTCCAGCGCACATCGGTGCCCGATTTCTTCGATTTCCTGCGTGGCATCTTTCCGTTTCTCTACGCCATCGACAAGGACGACGCGAGAAGCCTGCACGACGCGAACCATGCCTATCACGTCATGTATCACCACATCGTCAACGACTTTGCGTATCCCAACCTGGTCGGCGCCTTTGACAAGGGGCAGCTGCGCGATTTCGCGTCGAAGTACCGCGTCATCCTGTGACCGGAGCGGCTATTTCGACAGCGACGGCCCGTGCTTTTTATGCAGCAGGCGCCCCCACCAGCCTTGCCTGGATTCGGAGTCGTCGCCGGCTTTCTGACTTTCTTCGTTTTCACTTTCCTGCGGCTGCGTCGAGAGCGATTCGACCTGCTTGTCGTACTCCAGGAACAGCACCTTGCTCTCCAGTACCTTGATCACGCTTTCCTTGTCCGCAAGGCGCGCCCGCAATTCGTTGGTTACCTGGTCCTTGACCTTCCGCAACTCCCCTTCGAGCGCCAGCGCGCGCTCGAGCGACCGGTTCCTTTCCTCCAGCAGCGCGATTTTCACCTTGTCGGGACTGGCGCCTTCCTCATCCTCGCCATGCAGCCGGCCATAGGTGCGCAGCAGTTCGGACGTGTCGATCTGCGTCTCGCCCTCCGGGGAGACGCTCTTGCTCAGGCGGCCCTTTTCAATATCGCGATAGATCGTCGAACGATTCCGGCGAACGAGTTTCGCGGCCTCGGTAATGGAGACAAGTGCCATAGGACAAACAATTCGGGTGACAGGAACGCAACGCGTGTCCAGCGCAACAATCTGGCTGCGTACTACTTGACATGCTTTTGCCGAAAAAATTCTCGGCGCACGGAACAAAGAAGGAAGGAGAGAACAAGAGGCAAGCAGCGGAAAAGCTCCGCCGCTTGCGCATCCCGGCCAGCAAGTCAGGAATTTTGCTCGTATGCAGCAAGCCTGCGCTGTTCATCAGGGCTGAAGCGCGCATCGCGCAGCTGCTGCAAGGCAGCGGACGGATCGCCGGAAGGATGGCTGAGCAGGTTCCTGCGTTCGGCGAGGTAGGCGTCGATGCGCGCCTTCCATTGCGCCTGTTCGCGATCCACGTCCGCGAGCCGGTTGGCGGCTTCGGGCCCGACGGCGGCAACGCGCATGCGATAGATATCGTCGTCGCTTGCGCCCTGCCGACGCATCTGCGCCGCGTTTTCCGCCAGCCTTGCCGGCAGCAGCGTGGCATCGCGCATGTCCTGCAGGTCCTTGGGGAGTGCTGCATCCAGCGCAGCCAGTTTTTCGCGTTTCTGCGCTTCGCTCAGGGATTTGTCCTGGGCGATTTCAAGGCGTGCCACGGCGTCGTTGTCGTAGGCATCGTCCATGCCGAACATGCCCTCGATTTCCTGCTCGCTGAAGAATTGCCTGCGCGTCTGTTCAAGCGCGAGCAGGCGGCCGCGAATGGCATGGGTGCCGTTGCCCGCCAGTGCTGCATTCTTCTCCACCTCCAGCAACGCACGCTTGTAGTCGAGATAACGTCCGAGCAATTCCTTCGCCTGCGTTGCCGACGTTGCGGGAAGCCGCTTGTCCAGCTCGCGTTCGATTTCGGCGCGAATCGCATCCAGCGGTTTTTCGCCGACCGCGGCGAGGTAATACTCGAACAGGTTGCGCAGCTCGCGGTCGACGGACAATGCGCTGCCTTCACCGGCGCGCACGTTGCCGTCCGGACGCGTGCCCTCGAACGAGCGCACGAAGGGAAAGAGATCGGGCTCGGCCTTGCGCGCCTCGGCCGGCGCAGACGACTCGCGCAGCGACATGGCACCGATGACGAGTGCCATGCCGAGCGCGACCGCACCCATCCAGAGGATACGGTTTCGCTTCATGTTACAGGCCCATGCCTTGCAGCCGGTTGGCATGCTGGCGGAACAGCGTGACAGGGTTGGTCTCGAAGATGTTGACCAGGCCGATGGTCTGGTTCACTTCGTCCAGGTGGTTCATCGCGTAGTCGTCGCGAATCACATGGCCGAGGTGCGTCGAGCAGCTCGCGACGAGGCCGTCGTTCTTCTCGCCGCTGAACGCGAGAGAAGTCAATGCGAGTGCCGGGTCCAGGGCATCGAAAATGTTGGTGTAAGGCGTTGCGCCGCTCCACGAGAAGTAAGAGACTCCACGCGCCTGGTACGCACCCTCGCCGCAGTACGTCGCGGGAACGCCTTCCGGATGCGCGGCATTGAATGACGCCATGGTCGCCGTCGTCTGCGCCTGGATTGCGGCGGAGCCGTTTTGCGGCAAGCCCGATCCGCCCGACAGGAAGTCGATGATGGTGCCGACCGCACCGACGATGGAGTTGAAGACCGTGCTGCCGACGCTGCCGGGCGGCAAGGCTCCGGTGATCGCGTCAGCGACTTTCGATCCCTTGTTGACGCCGCCGACGGTGGTTACCGAGGCAACCAGGTCCGGACGCACCGAGGCGACGTAGCGCGAGGTCGGGCCGCCGTGGCTGTGCCCGATCAGGTTGACCTTCGACGCGCCGGTGATGGCAAGGATCTGCTGCACCTGGGTCAGCAACTGTTCGCCGCGCACTTCGGTGCTGTTGGCCGCCGACACCTGCGCGACGTAGACCTGGGCGCCGCCGTCGCGCAATGCCGAGGGGATGCCGTACCAGTACCCGACCGGCCCGATGTTGTCGAAGCCGAGCAGGCCGTGCACCAGCACGATCGGATAGCGGGTTTGCGTGTAGCCGACAGCCCAGGCCGGCGTGGAAAGGGTGGGCAGAAGCATCGCGGCTGCCAGCAGCCACGACCAGAGCGTTTTCTTCATATTGTGTCTCCTTGGTTGTTGTATTTGCCTTCGGATCATCGTGAATGCCTGTCTCTATGTCGTCATCCGGTTCTCTCCTTTCGGCGTGCGAAACATTCTCTGATGGAAATGCGCAAAAAAACTAGAGTTATCCCTCTGAAAAATCGCCACGCGACTCTGATAAATTCAAGGCGCGACCGACAGCGCCGACGCGCGCCGCGAAGCGCGAGTCCGGCTCAGGTTAAGGGCAAATCGTCAGCGGATTCAACTGAAAGGTTTTCATTTCAATCCATGAAGAACAGACATATCAGCCGTATCGATTTGAACCTGCTGGTGGTGCTGGATGCGATCTGCACCGAGGGCAGCATCACCAAGGCGAGCGAGAAGCTGAACCTCACGCAGTCGGCGATCAGCCATGCGCTGACGCGCCTGCGCATGCTGTTCGACGACCCGCTGTTCGTGCGCGAGGGCAGGGCGATCGTGCCCACGCCGCTGGCGCGCAGTCTGACCGAGCCGATCCGCCGCTCGCTGCGCGGCATCGAAGCGACACTCAATGAAGCCGGACGCTTCGATCCGGCCAGCACGCGGCGCCGTTTCACGATCGCGGTGCGCGGCATGCTGGAACTGATGCTGCTGCCGCCGCTGCTGGAATATGTCGCTGCAAAGGCGCCGGGAGTGGATATCGCCACGGTGCGCGCCAATCGGCGCGACATCGAGCAGGAACTGGAGACGGGCGCGATCGATGCGGCGATCGACGCGCCCCTGCCCTTGTCGCCGAACGTACGGCGCACGCCGGTGCCGGTTGGCGCGATGGTGGTCGTCGCGCGGCGCAGGCATCCTGAAATCGGCGATTCGCTAAATCTGTCGACCTACATGAAGCAGGGGCATGTACTGGTCAGCACGCGCAGGCAAGGGCCGGGGCTGCAGGATCTGGAACTGGGACGGCATGACCTGCATCGCCGCATTCGCTTGCGGTGCCAGGACTATTTCACGGCATGCAGTGTCGTGAGCCGCAGCGACCTGCTATTGACCATGCCGGCGCGTCATGCGGAGACCTGCAACCAGCCCTTCGGCAATGGCATCCACCCGCTGCCGTTCAGCATGGGTGAGCTCGTTGCGTACTACTACTGGCACAACAGCAGGACGAACGATCCCGCCAACGGCTGGCTGCGCGAGCAGGTGGCGGAAGCGTTCCGGCAGGCCTGAAGTTCAGCGGCCGGCTTGTTGCGCTGCGTTGCGGATCGATGCGAGCGTCGCGTTCGGCGTGATCAGGTCGACGTCGTAGCGCAACTCGATCAGCGCAGGCAGGCCGGTGGACGCGATATGCGACAGCGCGCGCTGCAGCGCCGGCGCGAAATCCTCCGTGGTGTCGATGGTCTCGCCGCTCGCGCCGTAAGCGCGGGCCAGCGCGGCGAAATCCGGGTTCCGCAAGTCGGTGCCGGAGACTCGTGCCGGATATTCGCGCTCCTGGTGCATGCGGATCGTGCCGTAGGCGCTGTTGTTGAAGACGACGAACAGCACGCCGGCGCGGTATTGCACGGCGGTCGCCAGCTCCTGACCGTTCATCATGAAGTCGCCATCGCCGGCAACATTGAGGACCATGCGCTGTCGGCCATGCTGCTGTTCGATGATCTTTGCGGCGATGGCTGCGGGCACGCCATAGCCCATGGCGCCGGAGGTCGGCGCGAGCTGCGTGCGGAACCCTGCATACGGCCAGAAGCGATGCGCCCAGGTGGCGAAGTTGCCGGCACCGTTGGCGACGATGGTGTCGGCGGGCAGTTGCGCTTTCAGTGTCTGCACGACCTGCCACAGGTTGAGTTTCGCGGAGGCGGCCTTGAAAACCGGCGGCTCCGCCTGCCATGCGTCCAGTTCGGCGCGCGCCTGTGCCGCTGTGCGGCGCCATGCATCTGCGTTGACCGGCGCCATTTCTGCAAGGGCGGCGGCCATCTGCGGCATGCCGCTGTTGATCATCAGGTCCGCCTGGTAGACGCGGCCGAGCTCCTCCGCGGACGCGTGGACGTGGATCAGCTTCTGCTGCGGCTGCGGTGCCTGCAGCAAGGTGTAGCCGCCGGTCGTCATTTCGCCGAGGCGCGGGCCGATGGCAAGAATCAGGTCGGACGATTTGATGCGCTCCGCCAGCTTCGGATTGATGCCGATGCCGACATCGCCGATGTATTGCGGATGGCGATTGTCGAGCAGGTCCTGGAAGCGGAACGCGCAGGCGGCAGGCAGCGCATTGGCCTCGATGAAACGGCAAATATCAGCGCAGGCAGCCTGGTTCCAGCCCGCGCCGCCGAGCACCACGACCGGGCGCTGCGCCGCGCCCAGCATGGCTCGCAACTGCTCCATCTGCTGCACCGACGGCGCGGCCTGCACCGGCTGGTACGGACGCGCGTCCGCCACGCCGGCGCGCTCGCCCAGCATGTCTTCCGGCAGGGCGAGGACGACGGGCCCGGGGCGGCCGCTGGTGGCAACCTGGAAGGCACGCGCGACATACTCGGGAATGCGTTCGGCGCGATCGATCTGGGCGACCCACTTCGCCATGGTGCCGAACATGCGGCGGTAATCGATTTCCTGGAAGGCTTCGCGCTCGATGAATTCGTTGCCGACCTGTCCGATGAACAGGATCATCGGCGTCGAATCCTGCTGCGCCGTGTGCACGCCGATGGCGGCATTGCTGGCGCCCGGGCCGCGTGTGACGAAGCAGATGCCGGGTCGGCCGGTCAGCTTGCCGTAGGCTTCGGCCATGAAAGCGGCGCCGCCTTCCTGGCGATTGACGATGAAGCGGATCGGTGAATCGTGCAGGGCATCGAGTACTGCGAGATAGCTTTCGCCCGGTACGCCGAAGGCGATGTCGGCGCCGTGCGTCTTGAGGGCATCGACCAGGATCTGGCCGCCGGTGCGTGTTGTTGGCATGGCTTTTCAAGAGGGAAAACAGGACAAGAGCGATACCGTAGCAGAAAACGCCGAAGCGGGTGATGCGGTAGAATGGCGGCGTGAAGCAAGCCAGACAGTCGCTGGCCATCGCAAGATGGCGGGAGGAAGGTCCGGACTCCACAGAGCAGGGTGACGGCTAACGACCGTCCGCCGTGAGGCGCGGAACAGGGCCACAGAGACGAGTCTTTGGGACTGCGGAAGGCGCAAGCCTTCCTGCGTCACAAAGGGTGAAACGCGGTAACCTCCACCTGGAGCAATTCCAAATAGGCACGCGATGATGTTGCTCGCGGAGCGTGCGGGTAGGAAGCTTGAGCCGTGGAGTAATTCACGGCCTAGAGGAATGACTGTCATAACGATCGGGGGCAACCCCGCTCGTCGTAACAGAATCCGGCCTATCGGCTTGCTTCACCTTTATATTCTTCTCCGGCGCACGCCATTCTCGATTTCCGATTGCACACGATTCGCTGCTGTGCACCATGGTGTGCAACTTGAGACAGCTCAACGCGGGCGAGGGTCATTCCGGTAAAGTTCGAAGCCATGGTTCACGGCATGGAGAGCCCGCCGGCCGTGGGACGGAAACACCGACAGCGCGGGAAAGTGGATCCGGATGCCCCTCAATACAGCGGCCGCGAAGCAGTATCTTCAGGCGCATCCGGAAGCGCCTTCCTGCCTCCGGAACTTCCTCCCACGACCAGCGGGCTTTTCAGGCGGGCATCCGGCGCGCTGCCGCTTCCAGCCTGTTCCGAACCTGCATGCGTCGCCGAACCGGCGGGCATGAAAAACAAACGCCACTGCAAGAGTGGCGTTTTTTCATTGTGATTCAAGCATTCAGTCAGCTGCCGAAATAAGTGCTGCCGATATTGTTGCGCGCAGCCTGCAGCGCTTCCGTCCGCACGTCGCCGCGGGAGCGGCTCGATGCAACGCGATCGAACTGCACATATTCCGATTGTGCCAGCGCGCCCTGCCGGTACGCCTGCTCGAGTTCGGCGCGGACTTCGGCGCGGGTCTTCACCGACTGCACATGGCTGAAATCGGCATACTCGGTATTGCCGGCGGCAAAAGCGGAACCGGCGAGGGCGAGGGTTGCTGCTGCGGCGATCAGGTTTTTTGCATTCATTTTCATTCTCCAGATTCAATGTTGATTCGGGTTGCGCCTGACCGGAGGAATCCGCGATCTTCGGCGCCTGCCTCGGTGAATCGCACAGCGGCGTGCATGTGTGCTCATCGATGAAGCGCAGTTTAAACATTGCTCGATACGGGAAAAACAGGGAAAATATCAATGCATCATTTCTGTTTGTGGAATGATCGGGTGAAAACCCAGCGAACTCCGGGCAATGTGCCGATATCCCGAGCGATTTTCTCGGGGTTTTCAAACTTTGACCTGAGTCATTGGAAATACCTGGTCAGCCTCCTATATTGGACATAACCGTTGCAAGACGGAAATCTCGCCACGATAAGGAAGGGGCTACTGTGGAAATATTCGAAGCCGATGTTGCTATCGTTGGTGCGGGCGGCGCAGGATTGCGCGCTGCCATTGCAGCCGCCGAGAAGGATCCGGGACTGAAAGTCGCACTGATTGCCAAGGTTTACCCGATGCGCAGTCATACCGTTGCTGCGGAAGGCGGATCAGCCGCCGTGACGCAGTCGCACGACAGCCTGGATCATCATTTCAACGACACGGTCCACGGTGGCGACTGGTTGTGCGAACAGGATGTTGTCGAGTATTTCGTCGCGAACTGCCCACGCGAAATGATCCAGATGGAACACTGGGGCTGTCCGTGGAGCCGCAAGGAAGACGGCCATGTCAACGTGCGCGCGTTCGGCGGCATGAAGATCGAACGCACCTGGTTCGCGGCCGACAAGACCGGCTTCCACATGCTGCACACGCTGTTCCAGACCTCGATCAAATATCCCTCGATCAAGCGCTTCGATGAATATTTCGTCAGTGACCTGATCGTCGAGGATGGGCGCTGCCAGGGCGTAGTCGCCATCCAGATCAGCACCGGCAAGTTCGTGCTCATCAAGGCCAAATCAGTCGTGATCGCCACCGGCGGCGCGGGCCGCGTATTCCGCCAGAGCACCAACGGCGGCATCGTGACCGGCGACGGCATGGCGCTCGCGTATCGCCACGGCGTGCCGCTGCGCGATATGGAATTCGTGCAGTACCACCCGACCTGCATGCCGGGCACGGGGCTGCTGTTCACCGAGGCGTGCCGCGGCGAAGGCGGCATCCTGGTCAACAAGGACAACTACCGATACCTGCAGGACTACGGTCTCGGCCCGCCGGACCCGTGGCCGCGCAAGAAGGCGATGGAGCTTGGTCCCCGCGATCGCCTTTCGCAAGCCTTCTGGCATGAGGACCGCAAGGGCCGCACCATCGAAACGCCGCAAGGCACGGCGGTGCTGCTCGACCTGCGCCATCTTGGCGAGAAACACATCCTGGAACGCCTCCCGCTGATCTGCGAGATGGCCGAGCGCTTCATGAACATCAACCCGGTCCATCAGCCGATCCCGGTGCGACCTGCGGTGCACTACACCATGGGCGGCATCATGGTGAACGGCAGGACGGCGTCGCCGCTGCCCGGGCTGTATGCGGCCGGCGAATGCTCGAGCGTCGGCATCCATGGCGCGAACCGCCTTGGTTCCAACTCGCTGGCCGAGCTGTGCGTGTTCGGCAAGGTGGCGGGCGACGAAGCGGCCGAGTTTGCGCGCTCGGTGTCCTACAGCGCCGGTTCGAGCATCGTGAAGCAGGCGGGCGATGCGCAGCAGCGCGCGCTGTCGCTGGTCAAGCGCGAAGGCGGCAAGGAGCGCATCTCCGTCGTGCGCAAGGAAATGGCGCTGGCCATGGAACGCGGCTGCGGCATCTATCGCATCGGCAAGGAGATGCAGGAAACCTGCGACAAGATCGACGAGCTCAAGCTGCGCTATCGCGACATCGGCGTGGACGACAAGTCCAGCGTCTGGAACACGGACTGGCTGCAGGCGATCGAACTCGGCTTCCAGCTCGACGTCGCCCAGGCGATGGCGTACTCCGCGTTCAACCGCAAGGAATCGCGCGGCGCGCACCAGCGCATCGACGGCTACGAGGAACGCGACGACGTCAACTTCCTCAAGCATACGCTCGCCACGTACAACGGCGTCGAGGCACCGGGTATCAGCTGGGGTGATGTGAAGATCACCAAGTCGCAGCCGGCGGTGCGCGCGTATGGCGCCGCGGGCGAGGCGGCAGAGCAGAAGGAGAAAGTCCATGGCTGATACGCAAAAGACGATCGAGATCGAAGTACTGCGCTATCGCCCGGAGCAGGACAACGAGCCGTTCTTCCAGACGTACTCGGTTCCTTTCACCGATGACATGTCGGTGCTGCAGGGGCTGCAGCACATCAAGGAAGAGCTCGACAGCACGCTGTCCTACCGCTGGTCCTGTCGCATGGCGATTTGCGGAAGCTGCGGCATGATGATCAACGGGAAGCCCGAGTTGTCCTGCCATACCTTCCTGCGCACCTTCTATCCCGGCAAGGTCCGTGTCGAGCCGCTCAACCACTTCCCGATCGAACGGGACCTGGTGGTGCGTCCGGACAGTTTCATCAGCAAGCTGGAAAGCATCAAGCCCTACATCGTCGCGAAGGAAGTGCGCCGGCTCGACCAGGGCGAGTACCTGCAGACGCCGGAGCAGCGGGACCGTTACGAGCAATACAGTTCCTGCATCAACTGCATGCTGTGCTACGCCGCGTGTCCGCAGTACGGCCTGAACAGCGATTTCATGGGGCCAGGCGTTCTCGCCCTGCTGCATCGTTACAACGAAGACAACCGTGACGGCGCGAAGGCGGAACGCATGGAACTGGTGAATGCGGAAGAGGGCGTGTGGAACTGCACGGCGGTCGGCTACTGCTCCGAGGTCTGCCCGAAAGGCGTGGATCCGGCCAGCGCGGTCAACCTCAACAAGATCAACAGCGCCAAGGATTTCTTCGCCAATCTGTTCCGTCCGAAAGGGGGCGCGTAATGAGCAATTCGCAAGGTGACGCACGCCGGCCCTATGTGCGTTCGATGGACGGCTGGTGGCGCAAGAACCCGTTCTTCGTCAAATACATGATGCGCGAAGTAACGGCCTTCGTGGTCGCGGCCTACGCCATCATGCTGCTGGTCGGGCTGCTCAGCCTTGCCAGGGGTGAAGCGGCCTACAACACCTGGCTGGAGGTGCAGACACATCCGATCTCGCTCATCCTGCACTTCCTGGGATTGGTGGGGCTGGTGTATCACACCTGGACGTGGTTCGAGATCATGCCCAAGACCATGCCGCCGATGTATTCCAACGGCAAGCGGGTCGAGGGCAGTGTGATCACCACCGTCGGCGTGGTGGTGGCGGTCATCGTCACAGTGGCGATTCTTCTGCTGGCCTGGAGTGTGAAGCCATGAAAAAACGATCCAACGCACCGATCTTCTGGGCACTCTTTGGCGGCGGCGGCATGCTGTCCGCACTGACCGGGCCGGCGCTGATCTTCATCACCGGGCTTGCGATTCCGCTCGGCCTGCTGCCGCATGACATGATGAGCTATCCGCGCATGCTGACGTTCGCACAGAACATCATCGGCAAACTCGTCATCCTGGCGGTGATCATCCTGTTCCTGTGGCATGCCGCGCATCGCATCTTCAAGAGCCTGCACGACGTCGGCATCCATCCGAGCCCCGCGTCGAAGATGGCATGCTACGGCACGGCATTCATCTGCAGCGTGCTGGCCATCTATGCAGTATTGGTGGTCGGTTTCTGAAAGCGCAGCATTGACGCTCGCCCGCGGTAGCACGGTACCGGAAACTGCATGACCGGTCCGTTCGACAATTCCGCGGGCGCGGCGCCGCCACGGCGCCAGCATTCCGTACCGAAATACCTGCAGGCACATTACTGGTGGGCGTACGTCCATCCGAACGCGGTCAACGTGTTCGAGCGGCAATGGCTCGTCAACCTCATCCTGTGGGGGAATTACACTCGCCTGTGCAATGCCTTGTTGAAGGCGCATGCGCATCACCTGCCGGGACGAACCCTGCAGGTCGCCTGCGTCTACGGCAATCTCACGCAACGTCTCGCGCAATGTGTTCCCGAAGGCGGAATGCTGGACGTCGTCGATGTCCTTCCTGTGCAACTGGACAATCTGGCGAAGAAACTGCCGTCAGACGCGCCTGTCCGCCTGCATTGCATGAATTCGGAATCGCTCGGATTCGAGGATCGCAGTTTCGACCGCGCGTTGCTGTTCTTCCTGCTGCATGAGCAGCCGCGACAGGTGCGCGAGAAAACCCTGTCTGAAACTTTGCGCGTGCTGCGTCCCGGCGCAACGCTGACGATCGTCGATTACGCGCGTCCCATTGCGCTCAATCCGCTGCGCTACCTATGGGGGCCGGTGCTGGACCGGCTGGAGCCGTTTGCCCGCGATCTGTGGCGCGAGGATGTGACGATCTGGCTACCGAAGGGCAATCCGGTCACCGGCGTGCGCCGACAGACGTTTTTCGGCGGGCTGTACCAGATGCTCACGCTGACCATAGGCGAAAGCCACAAGGACTGACTGAACGGCACGCCGTCAATGCGCGTTGCCGGTCAGTTGCATGTACAGCTTCGGCAGCACCTGCGGCAGCATGGCCGCATCGCGCACCACGACGTAGCCGCCCGCGCCGAACAGGTGCGCGAGATAATCGCCCGCCTTTTCATCGATGGTCACGCAGAACGGCATGAGTCCGAGCCGCCGCGCTTCCTGGATCGCCATGCGCGTGTCTTCGATGCCATAGCGTCCTTCATACTTGTCGAGATCGTTCGGCTTGCCGTCCGTCAGAATGAGCAGCAGGCGCCGGGCGGATTTCTGCTTCGACAGGATCGCCGCCGAGTGCCGGATCGCGGCACCCATGCGCGTATAGAAACCCGGTTTGAGTGCCGTGAGCCGGCCACGGATCGCGCTGCCGTAGCGTTCATCGAAACCCTTCAGCAAGTGATAGCGCACATTCTCGCGCCGCACCGATGAAAAGCCGTACAGTGCAAACCGGTCGCCGGTCGCCGACAAGGCTTCGCCGAACAGCATCAGGCTGTCGCGGATCACGTCGATGACGCGCGCGGAATTGTTCACCCACGCATCGGTCGACAAGGACAGGTCCGCCAGCAGCAGGCAGGACAGGTCGCGCAACTGGTTGCGACTGTCAATGTACAGGCCCGGCTCGGACAAGGGCAGGCCGCTCGCTTTCTCCGCTTCATAACGCACGCAGGCGTCGAGATCGAGATCGCTGCCCGAAGTCTGCGCGCGCAAGCGGGCGCGTTGCGGCGCGAGGGCCTGGAACTGGTTGCGCAAGCGTTTGGCGTTCGCGCGCAGGGCCGCCGGCAATTCGCAGGGCTCGGCGTCGCGCGCCAGCATCATCTGCAGGCGACAATGCTTCTCTTGCATCTGCTGCTTGCGATAGTGCCATTCCGGCAGCAGGATGCCGTCGGCGAGCACGATGTCGTCGTCCGCCTCGGCCGGCAGATCGAGGTCGAAGCGCACGCGGCTGGCGGTGGTCTTGCCGTCCTGCGCCACGCTCATCACTTCGAGATCGTTCGCCGCCTTGGCCGCATCGTCGTTGTCATCTTCATCGAGATCGCGATTGACCTTCACATATTCCGCCCATGAGAACAGGCTCTCGGCGCGGAACAGCAGGATGAACGGGCTGTCCGGCTTCGGCATCTCGACGTTCTCGGCGCGCCGCTTGCGCGTTTCGGCATCGCGCTCGACCTTGCCGCCTTCGGGTTGTTGCGGTTCGGCGCTGCCCGCTTTGCGCTTTTCTTCCGTTGCGACCGGCGGATCGGGATGCAGCCAGAGCGGTACGGGCGCCGGCGGACGACGCCCCGGCATGAATGCCGCGACCGAGCCAGGTTCGCGCAACGCAGCCTGAATGGCCTCTTCCGCCATTGCGTCTTCCGCCGGCAGGGTGCCTGAGGTAGGGCGCCGTGCAATTTCGGCTGCCATCAGCTTCATGTAGCGCGGCAGCAGGCCGGGCAGGGCGCGCAATGTCGCCCGCGTCGCCTCCTGGTTGCGCACGATCCAGCTTTCTTCCGGTGCGACATCATGCGCGGCAAGCGCGATCAGCCACAGATAGAGTTCGCGGTTCTGCTCGCGCTCCGGGTAGATGTCGATCGACAACGGCAGGTGCAGCGTGCTGTCGTCGCTCCAGGCCAGCTCGATCTTTTCGCCGATGCCGGCCACGCGCTCCAGCCAGCTGCGCTGCGCGCCGTGCTCGGTGGCATTGCCGGCACGAATGCTCAGGCCCGCATCGCCGCCGAGCGCGCGAAAGAAGATCGGCGCGATCTTTTCCATTTCCTTCAGCTCGACGCGCGCTTTGGGAAAGCCGCGATAGGCGGTGCGCGTGATCAGCTTGTCCCACAAGCCGCCGACGAATTCTTCCATGTCACACTTCCCTGGTTTCGGCCGGCGCGCGCTTGATCATGATGGTGCGCGCGGCGCTGACGTTGAATGCCGCTTCCGACTCGGCCCGGATGTCGTGCACCCAGTCGAGCAATTGACCGTTCGGATTGTTCGCCTGCGTCTGGTCGCAGGCATCGACGCACTGGCCGCACTGCACGCAGGCGAACATCATGCGCTTCACATTGCGCGGGTTCAGGCGCATCGGGCAGACGTGGTCGCAGGCGGAATAACAGGTCGAGCAATCCTTTGCGCGCTCGCGCTTGAATCCGACCACCATGGCCTTGTCGTTCGCCATCCAGGCCAGGCTCTGGAAGAACCCGACCGCGCATGCATAACGGCAGAACAGATGGCGCGCGAACATGAACTCCACGAAGAAGGCGATGCTTGCCGCCGTCAGAAAAATGGTCTGATTGCGCGTCAACGCTCCGTGCCAGATGTTGCCGTAGATTTCCGCGGGCGGCAGCAGGTAAGTCAGCAGAACCACTGCCCACAGCATCGCACAGCAGATCACCAGCGGAATGACCGCGAACCACCAGATCGCATCGTGCTGCGTCTGGCTGCCGTCGGGATTGCGGGTCGGAATACGCTTCTTGTCCCACAGGCTTTGCTTGCCGATGGCGCGGCGCAGGGTCTGGTTGATCGTCTCGACGACCGAGAAATGCGGGCAGAGCCAGCCGCAGTACAGGCGCCCCCATTTCCAGCTCACATAAATCAGCGTTCCTCCGATTCCCAGCAGGGGCAGGAAGCCGCGCAGGACGATGTTGAGCGAAGCCTGTGCGGCTGTTGCACGACCCGCGAGGAAGTCATCCAGGCCAAGCGTCCAGCCAAGGCCGAAGAAAATGAAATGCTTGACGTTCAGGTCGAGCCGGAAGATGTCGAACACCGGCGAGAGAATGAACAGCAGGAAGAATCCGGCCTGCGTCATCTGTCGCCAGCGTTGCACCCGTATGCCGAGCCAGCCAGTCGCGTTCTTCCCGGTCGCGGGCGGGACGCGCGGCCCCGTCAGCGCCTGCGTTTGCGGTGCAGCCATGTGCCAGCTCCGATGTTCAGCGTCCGAAAGTAGCCTTGATGACTTCGAACAATGCCGCAGCCGTGTCGGCGTCATCCGTCAGCGGTTCCACCAGTGCGGCTTCGCATGCCGCTACCGGGTCGCAGCCGGAACGCATCAGGCTGGCCGCATATACCAGCAGGCGCGTGGATACGGCTTCTTCCAGGTCGTGGTCCTTCAACTGGCGGAAATGACCGGCGAGGGTAACGAGCTGCGTGGCGCGCATGGCATCGATGCCAGTCTCCGCGACGAGAATCCTGTGTTCCAGGTCGGCCGGCGGGAAGCCGAAATTGATCGCGACGAAGCGCTGGCGCGTCGACGGCTTGAGGCTCTTCAGGAGGTTCTGGTAGCCGGGGTTGTACGACACCACCAGCATGAAATCGTCCGGTGCCTGCAGTTCCTCGCCGGTACGCTCGATCGGAAGGATGCGCCGATCGTCGGTCAGCGGATGCAGTACGACCGTGGTGTCCTTGCGCGCTTCGACCACTTCGTCGAGATAGCAGATGCCGCCCTGGCGCACGGCGCGTGTGAGCGGGCCGTCGGACCAGATGGTCTGGCCGTCGCCGATCAGGTGACGCCCGACCAGGTCGGCTGCGGTGAGATCGTCGTGGCAGGCCACGGTGATCAGGGGGCGGGCAAGCTTTGCGGCCATGTGCGCGACAAAGCGCGTCTTGCCGCACCCGGTCGGGCCCTTGATGAGCAGCGGCAGCTTGTTGCGGAAGGCGTATTCGAACAGCTCGCACTCGTTGCCAACGGGTTGATAGAACGGTATGTTCAGTGCGGCGATGAGGCCGGGCGCTGCGATGTCGTTCATGTGTCGATCCTTCAATGCGTGGAAATATGGAATGCGTACGCGATGGTGCCGAGCACGACGATCAGCCACCCGAGCACGATCCAGCGCCACAATGCGCCGGCATGGCGCAGGGCCATGAAGCGGTCGGCAACCACGCGGCCTTTGACCAGGGTGGCGAGCAGCACCGGAACAAGCACGGCGTTACCGGACCAGGCGGATTCGGCCATGCCGAAACTCAGGGCGGTCAGTGCCAGCAGAAGAAGCCAATGACGTGTCGAAACGGTATTCATGCAAAACCTCAGTGCAATACGTAAATCAGCGGGAACAGCACGATCCACACCAGGTCGACCATGTGCCAGTACGAGGCCCCGGTCTCGACGCCGGCATGTTCGGCCGCGCTGTATTCGCCGCGCCGTGCCTTCAATGCCACCGCGCCAAGGATCACCATGCCGAGCAGGACGTGCATGAAATGAAAGAAACCGAGGAACAGGTAAAACATGTAAAAGGTGTTGGTCGACATGCTGATGCCGTCGCTGACCTTCGCGCCAAATTCGACGAGCTTGAGGACCATGAATGCGCCGCCCAGGCCCATTGCGGCGAAGAGCCAGTTCGCGCACTTCTTGTGCTGGCCGCGCCGGATTGCCTCGACGGCGCGCACCACGAAATAGCTGCTGGTCACCAGCAGCATGGTATTGATCATGCCGCTGACCCGGTTCAATTCGAGTTGCGACGCATTGAACAGTTCAACATTGCGCGCGCGCGCAAATGCGTAAGCGAGAAAAAAAATGCCGAACACGAGCAGTTCGGCATAAATGAAACACCACATCGCAAAGTCGCCAGGGAGTTCGCGACGTGCGGTTTGTGATGCACAGGGGGTAAGGGAAGCGTCCACGATGTTTTCTTTGTCCGCCCGGCGGGCCGGGCGGATGATCCAGTGTCAGGCGATGAGGAATCAGGCGATGGCCTTATCCTTGCCTTTGATGAAGAAGCTTGCGATGTACAGCACGATACCGGCCAGGAACATCAGTCCGGCACCTTCACGCAGCCAGTAGAAGATCGATACCTGTTCCTGCGCAGCCATGAAGGGCAGCGGGGTCGTGGAGACGCGTTGCAGCCACACTTGCAGGATGCCTGCGGCGGTGAGGAACAGCGTGATCAGCACCATCGCGATGGTCATCAGCCAGAAGCCCCACATCTCGGCGGTCTGGGCCGACCTGGTGTTGGCCGGACGGCCACGCATCAGCGGCATGGTGTAGCTGATCATGGTCAGCACCACCATCGCATACGCCCCGTAGAAGGCCATGTGGCCGTGCGCAGCAGTGATCTGGGTGCCGTGCGTGTAGTAGTTCACGGGAGCGAGGGTGTGCAGGAAGCCCCACACGCCGGCGCCGAGGAATGCCATCACGCCGGTGCCCAGTGCCCACAGAACGGCGGCGCGGTTCGGATGCTCGCGGCGGCGACGGTTCACCATGTTGAACGCGAAGACCGTCATCATGAAGAACGGAATCGGCTCGAGTGCGGAGAAAACGCTGCCCCACCACTGCCAGTATTCCGGTGCGCCGATCCAGTAGAAGTGGTGGCCGGTACCGATGATGCCGGAAATCAGGGCCATCGCGATGATCACGTACAGCCATTTTTCAATCACTTCACGATCCACGCCGGTGACCTTGATCAGCACGAAGGCCAGCATCGCGCCCATGATCAATTCCCACACGCCTTCCACCCAGAGGTGCACCACCCACCACCAGTAGAACTTGTCCTTGACGATGTTGGCCGGGTTGTAGAACGAGAACAGGAAAAAGATCGCCAGGCCCCACAGACCGACCAGCATGACCAGGTTGATGCTGGTCTTGCGGCCGCGCAGGATGGTCATCGAGA
Organism: Pseudomonadota bacterium; assembly: GCA_021821365.1. Classification (GTDB taxonomy): domain Bacteria; phylum Pseudomonadota; class Gammaproteobacteria; order Burkholderiales; family Burkholderiaceae_D; genus Noviherbaspirillum. The sequence continues at coordinate 17,393 of JAKACN010000094.1, forward strand.
TGTTGTACAGGAACAGCAGCGCGACGATCACGATGCCCACCTTGGTCGGCAGCGGCTGCTCGAGGAACTCGCGGCCCATTGTGGCAAGCAGGTTGTTGCCGGTGTATTCGGCCAGCGCCGCATAGGGCACGAAGAGATAGCCGAGGATGGTCAGCGCGCCCGCGATCAGGAACAGCCAGAAGCTGAACAACGCGAGTTTCGGGCTATGCAGTTCGCGTTCGG
>JAKACN010000364.1 GCA_021821365.1 Pseudomonadota bacterium
GCAAGACGATGGACGAGATCGTGACCTCGGTCAAGCATGTGGCCGACATCATGAACGAGATCAGCGCGGCGAGCCAGGAGCAGAGCGCCGGCATCGAGCAGGTCAACCTTGCCATCAACCAGATGGACGAAATGACGCAGCAGAACGCTGCCCTGGTGGAACAGGCGGCCGCGGCGGCGGACAGCATGCAGACACAGGCTGGGTCGCTGGCCCAGGCGGTCGCGGTGTTCAAGCTGAATCATGCAAACCAGGTGGCGACCCTTGCCGCACCGCCGTCGAAGAGCATTGCGTCAGCGCCAAAGGGGAAGGACAAGGCCGCGAAGGCGCTCAGGCCGGTGGCGGCGAAACCGGCGCAGGCGTCGCGCGCTCCGGCATTGCCGGCAGGCACGGGCGATGATTGGGAAGAGTTCTGAACGGGAAGCCGATGGCCCCCTTTTTTCAACTGGATTAAGGAAGCATCATGTTCAAAATCTCTGATCTCAGGATTGGCACACGACTGGCATTCGGGTTCGGATTGGTGCTTCTCTGCGCCACGGTGCTGCTCGTGCTTGGCCTGTGGCGCCTGAGCGACCTCCATTCGACGACAGACCTGATCGTTACCGAGAAAGTCGGCAGCCTGACGAGCGGCATGGAAATGCGTGAAGCCGGCGTGGGCCTGTCCCTGTCGCTGCGCAAGATTGCGACGCCGACGGATGCCACCGAAGGCGAGCGCGAAATCAAGCGCCTGACGACTCTCCTGGATACGTACGCGAAGGCCGAAGATACCTTGAAAAAGTACTCGGCCAGCGGCGAGGCCAAGGTGCTGCTGACCACGGCTGTTCAACAGAAGCAGGCAGTTCTTCCCATCGTCGACAAAATCAAGACGCTTGCATCGAGCGGGAACTACTTTGACGCCGCCAACCTGCTGAAAAGCGACTTCCTGCCCATGCATGAAAAGTGGATGGACGGCCTGGTCGCGCTGGCTGACTACCAGCAGAAGACGATGAAGGCGACCTATGAAGCATCGATGGAGAATTATCGCAATACGCGCCTGGGCATGGTGGCGATCGGCATTCTTACCATCACGCTCGGCGCATTCATCGCCATTTTCATCACCCGCACGATCACTTCACCCCTGCGCGATGCGGCCTCCATCGCGGACACGATCGCAAGCGGTGATCTGACCGCACGCATCGATGTCAGAAGCAAGGACGAAGCAGGCCGGCTGGTCGGTTCGCTCAAGATCATGCAGGACAACCTGGTCGATACGGTCAACAACATCAAGCAGAGCACCGAAACGATCTCGGTGGCGTCGCGTGAAATCGCGTCCGGCAATGCCGATCTGTCCTCGCGCACCGAGTCCCAGGCCAGCTCGCTGGAGGAAACCGCGTCCTCGATGGAGGAGCTGACTTCCACCGTCAAGCAGAATGCGGAAAATGCACGGCAGGCCAACCAGCTCGTCGTGTCCGCCTCCGATTTTGCGCTCAAGGGCGGGAACGTCGTCGACCAGGTGGTGGAGACGATGGGTGCGATCAAGGACAGTTCGCGCAAGATCGTGGACATCATCGGCGTGATCGACGGCATCGCGTTCCAGACCAATATCCTTGCGCTGAATGCCGCGGTGGAGGCGGCGCGCGCCGGCGAGCAGGGTCGCGGGTTCGCGGTAGTGGCAGCCGAAGTGCGCAACCTGGCGCAACGTTCTGCGGGGGCGGCCAAGGAGATCAAGGCGCTGATCAGCGACTCGGTCGAGAAGGTGGACGCGGGCAGCAAGCTGGTGGACGAGGCGGGCAAGACGATGGACGAGATCGTGACCTCGGTCAAGCATGTGGCCGACATCATGGGCGAGATCACTGCAGCCAGCCAGGAGCAGAGCTCGGGCATCGAGGAGATCAACCGGGCAATCGCCGCCATGGACGAAATGACGCAGCAGAACGCTGCACTGGTGGAGCAGGCGGCTGCCGCGGCGGGAAGCATGCAGGATCAGTCGAGCAAGCTGGAGCAGGCGGTTGCCGTGTTCAGGCTTGGCGCCGCCGGGCAGCCAGCCCTGCAGCATTCCGCACGGCCGCAGGTTGTGGCCGCCGCGCCAAACAAGCCGGCCTTGCAGGCCAAGGGGGCGCCGGTGAGCCAGCCGGCAAGTGTATCGCGGCGTCCTTCCGGGGCCGATGATGACTGGGAAGAGTTTTGAAGACGAGCAGGCAATGAGAGCATGCGTCGCGTTGCATTTCTTTTAACGGGCGCGTCTCGTCATGGCAGCGCCCGCCGCGTAAGCCGGCCGCCCGTGAAAATGCAGTCAATTGGGGTGTTCGGACCAACGTCCGCACCCCAAATTTTTAGGAGCGCCTGCCCATAGGCGATGGCGTCCCTGAAGGTGAACCTGTGATGGTCGCCGCGCTTTGCCTGCATGTTCGGGCGCGCGTATCGAACCTGTTCTGGCCGCTCGCACGCATGGCGACAGGCGCTGCGGCAAGGAACAGTCGATTTGCGTTCACATTTTGATGTATTGAGATGGTTTTGTGTGTTTCCGCGCGGTAATATGCCTGTTGGGAGCAGAGTTTTGATTTTGAATGCGTGCCCGGCATGGGCCTTCGCACCCAGGTCGGGAATGCAAAGGGGAAAATGATGAATTTGCGTAGTTTGCGGATTGGCGCGCGCCTGGGAGTCAGTTTCGGCATCATCCTGGCGCTTCTCGTGCTGGTGGTCGTCGTCGGAAACGTACTGACGAAGCAGAACAAGCAGAAGTTGACCCAAGGGCTTGAGCTGGCCGACAGCAAGAGCCTGCTTGTGGCGACCATGAAGAGCGCTGTCCTCGAGGCTGGTGTCGCCATGCGCAACATCGGTCTGCAATCCGAAGTCGCCGCGATGCAGAATCAGGAGACGCGGGTCAAGGAGCAGAACAAGCGCTACGCGGAGGCGCGCGACAAGCTCACATCGCTCGGGTTGACCGCGGCGGAGAAAAAACATGTCGCCGAAATAGCGCGCATTGACCAGGAAATTGCCGGTCCGTTCAAGGAGGCGATCGGCCAGGCGCTGGCCTTCAATAGTGAAGGCGCTGCGAAAGTGATTGCCAGCCGCATCGACCCGCTTAATCAGCAGGCGGTCACGGAGATGGACAAGCTGGTTGAGTTGCAGCAGGCCGCGGTAAAGGACGTGCTGACGCGCTCGGTTGAAGACGAGAACAAGCTGATCATGATGTCCTTCTCTATCCTGGCGGTGGCTCTGGCGATTGGCGGCGTCTTTGCCTGGGTCATCACGCACAGCATCACCGTGCCCTTGAACCAGGCAGTCGCGGTGGCGAGCCGGGTCGCCACCGGCGACCTGACGTCGCAGATCGACGAGCGGAGTCGTGACGAGATCGGCCAGTTGTTCGATGCGTTGCGACAAATGAACGGCAGCCTCGGAGAGATTGTCGGCAACGTCCGTAACGGAACGGAAAACATCGGCGTGGCATCGCGCGAAATTGCGGAAGGGAACGCGGACCTGTCTTCGCGCACCGAGTCCCAGGCCAGCTCGCTGGAGGAAACCGCGTCCTCGATCGAGGAACTGACTTCCACCGTCAAGCAGAAT
>JAKACN010000095.1 GCA_021821365.1 Pseudomonadota bacterium
CGGAATGGCAGTCCGTCCATGCAGATGGAAAGGTGATCGCGCGGGATCTCGGCACCGATCCCGTGCCGCATCTGACCGCGCAACGCTTTGGCGCCTTCCTCGCCAAGGTCGAGGAGCGCACCGCGGAGCAGCAGGCGGTGGTCGATTTCTCCGATGCGCTGATCGAGGAGATCCGGCGCGCGGATACCATCGTGCTCGGGCTCCCAATGTACAACTTCGGCGTACCGTCCACGCTGAAGGCTTATTTTGACCATGTCGCCCGCGCCGGTGTGACGTTCAAGTATACGGACAAGGGGCCGGTCGGCCTGTTGTCAGGGAAGAAGGTCTACGTCTTCGCGACGCGCGGCGGCTCGTACGTCGGCACGCCGCTCGACACCCAGACTTCGTATGTGCGGGATTTCCTTCGCTTTATCGGCATTACCGATGTCGAATTCGTCTATGCCGAAGGGCTCAACCTGGGCGAGGAAAGCAAGCAGGCGGCATTGATGAATGCCGAAACCGCGATCAGGCTATTGAGCGAGCCTCTGCGCGCGGCCGCCTGACACGGTATGATCTTTTGACACGAAAAGGAAAAGCCATGAACACCACTGTCACTTCACGGACCTTGCAGCGCGTCATCGCCGGCCTCGCTACATCCGATGGCGCCGGCGTCAAATTGCGCCGCAGCCTCGGGCAGGGACAGGGGGCGCGGCTTGACCCGTTCCTGATGCTGGATGAGTTCTCCTCGGACAACCCGGGCGATTACATCGCGGGTTTCCCGGCCCACCCGCATCGCGGGTTCGAGACCGTCACCTACATGCTTGACGGCCACATGCGGCACGAGGACCATCTCGGCAATGTCGGCGAGCTGAAGAGCGGTGGTGTGCAATGGATGACGGCGGGGCGTGGCATCATCCATTCCGAGATGCCGCAGCAGGAAGAGGGCCGCATGCGCGGCTTCCAGCTCTGGATCAACCTGCCGGCCAGGGAAAAGATGAAGGCGGCGCATTACCGCGACATTCCGCCGAATGAAATTCCGCTGACTTCCTTGCCGGGCGGAGGGGAGGTGAAGGTGATTGCGGGTACATTGCATCTCGACGGCCGCGACGTGCGCGGTCCCATCCAGGGGCTCAGTACCGATCCGCTGTACCTGGACGTAGCGCTGCCTGCCGGAGGGGACTTCTCGCAACCGGTGGAGAGCACGCACAACGCATTCATTTACGTGTATGAAGGCGATGTGCAGGTCGGCGACGCTTCGCCGCGCCCGCTGAAGTCGCAGAGCGCCGGCTTCCTGTCGCCCGGCGACCGCATCGACGTGAAGGCAGGGGCGGCGGGGGCGCGCTTCCTCGTGCTCGCCGGCCGTCCCTTGCGCGAGCCGGTGGTGCAATACGGACCGTTCGTGATGAATACCTCCGAGGAAATCGAGCAGGCCATCATGGACTACCAGAGCGGACGGTTCACGCAAGCCGCGACTTGAGTGGATAATGGATGGACAAGTATCTTTACGAGTCCATCCATGACCATTTCTTCCGCGCATCTCATTAAGCCGCATGTCAAGGATCTTGGCGGCTTCACCGTCAAGCGCCTGCTGCCCAGCCATCCGCACAAGATGGTGGGGCCGTTCGTCTTCTTCGATCACATGGGACCGGCCGCATTCGGCCCCGGCGAAGGACTGGACGTGCGTCCGCATCCGCATATCGGGCTGGCGACCGTCACCTATCTGTTCGACGGCGTCATCCTGCACCGCGATTCCCTCGGGAGCGTACAGCCCATCCATCCCGGTGACGTGAACTGGATGACGGCGGGGCGCGGCATCGTGCATTCCGAGCGCAGCCCCGACGATGCGCGCAAGGCCGGCGGCCCGCTGCATGGCATCCAGATCTGGGTTGCCTTGCCAAAGAGGCATGAAACGGTGGCGCCGTCGTTCGAGCATCATCCCGCCGCGACGTTGCCCGTCGTGGAGTTGCCGGGCGCGAGCCTGCGCCTGGTTGCCGGTGCAGCATTCGGCCGGAAAGCGCCTGCAACCACCTTTTCGGACATGTTCTACGCTGCGCTCGACATGGATGCGGGCAGCCGCTTCACCGTCCCGGCGGAATATCCCGAGCGGGCGGTCTACCTCGTTGACGGTGAAGCGGACATCGACGGATCGGCATTGCCCGCGCAACATATGGCTGTGCTTCCGGCCGCACAAGAACTTACAATAGAGGCAAAGACGAAGGCGCGTATCATGCTGCTGGGCGGAGAGCCGATCGACGGCGATCGTTTTGTCTGGTGGAACTTCGTGGCCAGCAGCAAGGACGCCATCGAGAAGGCGAAAGACGACTGGCGTGCGCAGCGCTTCGGCGCGGTGCCGCAGGAAACTGAGTGGATTCCGCTGCCGGAAGCACCGAAGCCGCCGGAATCTTTCAGTTGAGGCAATTCACAGGATCACATTACATGAGCAAAACCGGAGACAAGAAGACGGCGACCGCCGGCTCCGACAAGATTTTCGACCACGTCGTATCCTCCATCCTTCCGACCCAACATGGCGAATTCCACATTCACGTGTTTCAGCCGGCCGGGGAAACGGTGGAACACGTGGCCATGGTAAAAGGCGATGTCAGCGGCAAGGAGGCGGTGCTGGTGCGCGTGCATTCGGAGTGCCTCACCGGCGACGTGCTCGGTTCACTGCGCTGCGATTGCGGCGAGCAGCTCGACGCAGCGCTGAAGAAGGTGGCCGAGGAAGGAACCGGCGTCGTGGTCTACCTGCGCGGCCACGAAGGGCGCGGCATCGGACTGGCCAACAAGATCCGCGCGTACCAGTTGCAGGACCAGGGACGCGACACGGTGGAAGCCAACCTCGACCTCGGCTTCCCGGTCGACATGCGCGATTACCAGGTCGCGGCGCGCATCCTGGAACATCTCGGCGTGAAGACCATCCGCCTGATGACCAACAATCCGAAGAAGATGAAGAAGCTGGCCGACTGCGGCATCCAGGTGGTCGAGCGCATTCCGGTGCTCACCGCGCACACGCCGCACAATATCGGCTACCTGCGCACCAAGCAGGAGAAGCTCGGGCACATGCTCGACTTCGATTGAGGAGCCGGCGACGACCTGTTCGGCGACGCCACCTTCGTTGCCGATCGCTCACCGTCCTGCGGTTTTTCGTTCCCGCCGCCGTCGCGCGGTACACTTCTGCCTTTTGCCGTTTCATGAGCGCCCCCATCATGCTGACACCGATGCGTCTATTGCCCGTTCTCGCCTTGCTGATCTGCGGCGGCGCGTACAGTGCCGAGCCCGTCAGGGTCGGCATGATCGAGGGGCTGTCGGGGCCATTCGCCAATGCAGGACAAGCCGTCGTGCGCAACCTGCAATATGCCATCGAGCGCGTCAATGCGCGAGGCGGGGTGCGCCTGCGTGATGGCGCACATCCGCTCGAACTCGTCACCTACGACAACAAGCAGGGCGTGGAGGAGTCGCTGGTCGGGCTGCGGCAATACGCGGACCAGCATGTGCGCTTCGTGGTGCAGGGCAACAGCTCGGCGGTTGCCGCGGCGCTGATCGACGGCGTCGAGAAGCACAACCTGCGCGATCCCGAGCATCGCATGCTGTTCCTCAACTATTCCGCGGTCGATCCGGCACTCACGAACGAAAAGTGCAGCTACTGGCACTTCCGCTTCGACGCCAATGCCGACATGCGCATGAATGCGCTGACCGAAGTGATCAAGGGCGACACGTCGGCGAAGCGTGTGTACATCATCGGCCAGGACTACAGCTTCGGCCGGCAGCTTGCGAAATCGGCCCGTACGCAGCTGGCGGCGAAGCGACCGGACATCGACATCGTCGGCGACGATCTGCATCCGATCGGGAAGGTCAAGGACTTCACGCCCTACATCGTGAAGATCAAGGCCAGCGGCGCGGATACTGTCATTACCGGCAATTGGGGCAATGACCTGACGTTGCTGGTGAAGGCGGCGAAGGAGGCCGGATTGCAGCTCAAGTTTTACACCTTCTATGGCAACGGGCTGGGCGCGCCGGCGGCAATCGGCGATGCGGGCGTCGGGCGTGTGCGCGCGGTCGCGGAATGGCATCCGAACTCCGGACAGGGCATCAGGAATTCGGCCAGCGACGCCTACTACCAGGCGTTCCGCAAGCGTTATCCGCAGCCGGAAGACGACTACGTTCACCTGCGCATGCATGTGATGATCGAAATGCTGGCATCCGCGATTGACAAGGCTGGCAGCACGGAGGCCGGCGCGGTGGCGAAGGCGCTCGAGGGTGCGCGCTTCCGGAACGCGTTCCACGAAGCGGTAATGCGCGCAGAGGATCACCAGCTGCTGCAACCGCTCTATGTCTCCGTGATGCGGAAAGTGTCGGACGGCTCGGTCCGCTTCGATAACGAAGGCAGCGGCTATGGCTTCAAGACGGAACGCTACCTGCCACTGGAAGCAAGCGCGCTTCCGACCACCTGCAAGATGCGGCGTCCGGACTGACGGGACAAATCGCCCGCTTCAATTCGCCCGCTTCAAATCGCCCGCTTCAAATCGCCATATAACGTCCTGGCTTGTGATTGACCGCGAGCGTGAGATTGAGCATCGCGGCGCCAAGCAGGGACACCACGACGGCCTGGAGGGAAATCATCGGAATCGAGAGCAGCATGATGATGGCGTCAAGGCCGAGCTGCACCAGGCCGGCGCGTAGTCCGTAACGCTCCTGCAAATACAGTACCAGCACGTTGAAGCCGCCCAGGCTGGCCTTGTGGCGGAACAGCACAAGCAGGCCGACACCGGCCAGCAGCCCGCCCATGGCCGCGGCGTATAACGGATTCAGCATCTCCACCTTGAACACCAGCGGCAGCATCTCCGAGAAAATCGACAGCAGGAATACCGCGGCAAAGGTCTTCAGGGTGAACTTCCATCCCATTTTTTTCACGGCGAGATAGTAGAAGGGCAGGTTGATCGCAAAGAACAGCTTGCCGAAACTGATTCCGGTGAAGTAGTGCAGCAGGAAGGCGATGCCGACCGTACCGCCGGTGATCAGGTGCGCCTTGCCCAGCAATGCGACCCCGAGCGACACCAGCAGGGTGCCGGCGACCAGCGCCTGCATGTCTTCGAAGAGCGTGTGATGCTGCAGCATCGCGACGCCGTCGGATTGCTGCGTTTCTTTCGGTTCGTTGGTCACGACGGGTATGGAAGGAGAGCTGTGCAGCGGAACGGACTTGTCCATGTGGGACCTCGAAAGCAAATCAGTCCCGCTCTTGTGAAGCAGGACCGAAGGATTATTTTTCTGCGCGCAAGCTTATACCAACCGTCCTTGAACAATAATTGACTTGAATCAAGGAATCCCGGGAGGCGGCATGTGCGGTCTTTCATGCACTTGGTTTATTCCTTTCGATGAGGACTATTCATTTGAATGATTGTTCGGCGCATTTTAAGATTCTCCATAGATACAGCGCGCATCGTCTTGCGTCACTCACTGAAAGTTCAAGATGGATTTCGAATACACGCCGAAAGTTCGGCAGCTGCAACGAAAGCTGCAGGACTTCATGGACAACTATGTGGTGCCGAACCTCCCGCTGTGGCGCCGCGAAGCCGGCGACGGCCTGCAGCATCCGCAATGCCTCGAAGACCTCAAGATGCTGGCGAAGGAGGAGGGGCTGTGGAACCTCTTCCTGCCCGGACAAGGGCTGACCAACCTGGAATATGCACCGCTGGCGGAAATCATGGGCCGCGTACACTGGGCTTCGGAAGCGTTCAATTGCAGTGCGCCCGATGCGGGCAACATGGAATTGCTGCACATGTTCGCGTCGGACGAACAGCGCGAACGCTGGCTCGACCCGCTGCTGGACGGGAAGATCCGATCCTGCTTCGCGATGAGCGAACCGGACGTGGCATCGTCCGATGCCACCAATATCCAGATCTCGATTCGCCGCGACGGCGATGATTACGTGATCAACGGACGCAAGTGGTTCATCTCCGGCGCCGCGCATCCACTCTGCAAATTCGCCATCGTCATGGGCGTGACCGACCCGAACGCGGAAGTGCACAGACGCCAGAGCATGATCATCGTGCCGTTCGACACGCCCGGTTTCCGGGTTGTGCGGAACATCGACGTGATGAGTCACGCCTTTCCGGGCGGGCATTGCGAACTGGTGTTCCGCAACGTGCGCGTTCCGAGCACGAATCTTATCCACGAGGAGGGCGCCGGTTTTGCCATCGCGCAGGCGCGCCTCGGGCCGGGCCGCATCCACCATTGCATGCGCTCCATCGGACAGACCGAGCTGGCGCTGGAATTGATGTGCGAGCGCGCGGCGGAGCGGCGCACGTTCGGGCGCTACCTGCACCAGCATGCCAACATTGCCGAATGGATTGCCTTGTCCCGCATGGAAATCGAACAGGCGCGCTTGCTGGTGCTGAAGACCGCCTGGATGATCGACCGACACGGCGCGAAATCGCCACTGCGCGAGATTGCGATGATCAAGGCCATTGTGCCGCGCATGCACACGACGGTATGCGACCGCGCGATGCAGGTATTCGGCGCGATGGGCCTCAGTCCGGATACGCCGCTGGCGGAAATGTGGACCTGGGGCCGTGTGCTGCGCATCGCCGATGGACCGGATGAAGTCCACCTGCGGACAATCGCCCGGCAGGAAATGGAAGCGGCTGCGGAGCGCCGTGGCGCAACGCTGCCCTACATGAATACGCCGGATCTGGATTGAGACTAAAATTGCACGGGTGTTCACTTTTGCGAGCCGGCATTCTCCTGCCGACAGTCGCTACCCACCCGCCGCAATTCATGAAGCAACCAGAAGAAGCCGTCATCGTACCCACTACGCCCATTCCCGCCATCGCGGTGCCGCTGCTGTCGCTCGCGGCCTTCGGCAGCGGCATTTCCCTGCGCGTCACCGACCCGCTGCTGCCGCAGTTGGCTGACGAATTCGCCGTTTCGCTCGGCGACGCGTCCAACGTCATCACCACGTTCGCCGTCGCCTACGGGCTGGCGCAACTGTTCTTCGGCCCGCTGGGAGACCGTTACGGAAAGTATTTCATTGTCGCCTGCGGCACCCTGGCCTGTGCAATCACAGCGACGCTATGCGGATTCGCGCCCGGATATGCCCCCCTGCTCGTCGCACGCCTGTTGGCCGGTACCACCGCGGCATGCATCATTCCGCTCTCCATGGCATGGATCGGCGACGTGATTCCGTACCAGGATCGGCAGCCGGTGCTGGCGCGCTTCCTGATCGGGCAGATCCTCGGCCTCTCGGCCGGCGTGCTGCTGGGCGGGCTGGCTGCCGATGCGCATAACTGGCGATTACCTTTCTTCCTGATCGCGGCCGTCTTTCTGATTGTCGGCATTGCGCTGTTTTCATTGAACCGCCGTCTTCCTGAAGCTGCGCGTCGCCTGCACCGTGCGGAGGGGCCGGCCGTGCGGCGCATGTTCACGGAATTCGGGCAGATCCTGCTCCTGCCATGGGCGCGCGGCGTGCTGCTCACCGTCTTTCTGGAAGGTGCGTTCCTGTATGGCGCATTCGCGTTCATTGCGTCGCACGAGCATCGCACCTTCGGGCTGTCGATGACGACGGCGGGCGCGCTCATCATGCTGTTCGGCGGTGGCGGGTTCGTGTTCGCGCTCGGCTCGGGCGTGTTGGTGCGCCGCATGGGCGAGACGGGATTGTCGCGCTGGGGCGGCATCTTTCTCGGTGGTTCGCTGTTCGCCATCGGCGTAGCGCCGGCGTGGTGGTGGGCCATACCCGGCTGCTTCATGGCCGGGCTGGGCTTCTACATGCTCCACAACACCCTGCAGATCAACGCCACGCAGATGGCGCCGGAGCGCCGCGGCGCGGCGGTTTCCGCATTCGCTTCCAGCTTTTTCATGGGGCAGTCGGTCGGGGTCGGCATCGCCGGCATGCTGGTCGAACGCGTCGGAACCGGCAGGGTGATGATGATCGGCGCACTCGGCGTGCTGCTCGTCGCGCTGCACTTCAGTCACCGGTTGCGCGTAAAGGCGCATCCAGCATGAGGACTTTCGTATAACAACAATGAAAGGAGACACGCAATTGAACGACATCCAGCACCAACCTCTGTGGACGCCGTCGCCGGAACGGATCGCACAGTCCCGCATGCATGACTATATGCAGTGGCTCGGCCGGGAGAAGCAGGTACGCGCCGACGATTACAACGCCTTGTGGCAATGGTCGGTCGACCATATCGATGATTTCTGGGCCTCGATCTGGCAATGCTTCGACGTGCAAAGTTCCGCTCCATACACCCGTGTATTGGATAACGAGCGGATGCCGGGAGCGAAGTGGTTCGAAGGCGCACGTCTGAATATCGCTGAGCAGGTATTCCGTTTTCATCGCAGCGAGGAAGAGAGCGGCAAGGCAGCGATCGTGGGCAAGTCGGAAGTCCGGTCGACGGTCGAGCTGAGCTGGCGCGAGATGCGCAGGCAGATCGCTTCCGTTGCCCATGCGTTGCGCGGCATGGGCGTGCAGCCGGGCGACCGTGTCGTGTCCTACCTGCCGAACCTGCCGGAAACCGTGGTCGCCTTCTATGCCTGCGCAAGCATCGGCGCCGTCTGGTCGAGCTGCTCGCCCGACATGGGCACGCCAAGCGTGCTCGACCGCTTCGGCCAGATCGCGCCGAAAGTGCTGATTGCCGTCGATGGCTATCGCTACGGCGGCAAGGATTTCGACCGGCGTGACGTGGTGACCGGACTGATGCAGTCGCTGACCTCGCTCGAACACGTCGTGCTCCTGCCCTATCTGCAGACGGATGCGACCTTGCCCGGAACGCGCAGCTGGAATGAATTGCTACAGCATGATGTCGAACTCGCGTTCGAGCAGTTGCCGTTCGACCATCCCCTGTGGGTCGTGTATTCCTCCGGCACGACCGGCATGCCGAAGCCGATCGTTCACGGACAGGGCGGCGTCCTGCTGGAAAGCCTGAAAGGCCACGGACTGCATTCGGACCTCGGCGAAAACGATCGCTACATGTGGTTCTCGACCACCGGCTGGGTCATGTGGAATTCGCAGGTCACCGGGCTTCTGGTCGGCTCCACGATTGCTGTCTATGACGGCAATCCCGGGTATCCGAATCTCGGCGTGTTGTGGAAGTTTGCCGAAGAGGCCCATCTGACGGCATTCGGCGCGGGGTCCGCGTATTTCGCCAATTGCATGAAGGCCGGCATCGAGCCGGGCAAACTGGCCGACCTGAGTGCATTGCGCATGGTCGGCGCCACCGGTTCGCCCTTGCCTGCCGAAGCATTCGCATGGATCTATGAGCAGCTCGGATCGAACATCCTGCTGGCCACCATCAGCGGCGGCACGGACGTCATCGCCGCCTTTGTCGGCGCCTGCCCGATCCTGCCGATTTACGCGGGGGAGATGCAATGCCGTTGCCTGGGCATCGCAGTCCATGCGATGGACGAGCAGGGCAAGCCGCTCACGGATGCCGTCGGCGAACTGGTGGTCACCAAGCCGATGCCGTCCATGCCGCTGTACTTCTGGAACGATGCGCAGGGCCGTCGTTACCGCGAAAGTTATTTCGAGATGTATCCGGGGTGGTGGCGGCACGGCGACTGGCTGCAGATCACGCCGCGCGGTGGCGCGGTGATCTACGGCCGCTCCGATACCACGATCAACCGGCACGGGATACGCATGGGCACCAGCGAAATCTATCGCGTGGTGGAAGCCATGCCGGAGATAATGGACAGCCTGGTGGTGGACCTGGAATATCTCGGACGCGAATCGTGGATGCCGCTGTTCGTCGTGCTGCGTCCCGGCGCAGTGCTGGACGACGCGCTGGTCAAGCGCATCTTCGACAATATCCGCGGCGCGTTGTCGGCCCGCCATGTGCCGAACGATGTGTTCGCCGTGGCGGAGATACCGCGCACCTTGAGCGGCAAGAAAATGGAATTGCCCGTCAAGAAGCTGCTGCTCGGGATGGCGGTGGCGGAAGTCGCCAGCCCGGATGCAATGAGCAATCCCGGCAGCCTCGGCTTTTTCGTGGAGCTGGCGAAGTCGCGCCATGCGCAGCAGCCGGCGCGGCAAGCCAATGCCTGATTCGGGAGGTGGGCGGGCCTGAGCAATCTCAAGGCCTGCTTCCCTGCGAGCAGTACCATGTCCATGGATCAACACCGGGGCAGCTGCCATGGAAAGCGGACAGGACTGGCACACCGAATCGTACAAGGGGCTGGAAGTGCATGTCACCGCATTGCCGCGCGAGGACGGCGCCGCGCGCTGGGATTACACGGTGCGCATCGCGCAACCGGGCGAGGACGCCACATCGGAGAGCGAGCTGACCGCCGAATCGGGCGACGATGCCGACTACCCGACCAGGGACGCAGCGGTCGAGGCGGGCTTTCTCAAGGGCTATGCGATGGTCGACCAGATGCTCGCCTAAGACGCTGCGGGGCGGCGCGCGTTTACTTGATTTGCATCATGTTTCCGGATGTGGGGCGTCTGAGAGAATCAGGCACCTTATTCATTCACCAACATGGGAAAAATCATGGCATATCTCGCCTGGTCCAACGACCTTGCTGTCGGCAATACCTTCATCGATGCGGATCACCAGAGGCTGATCGACATGGTCAACCGCCTGCATGAGGTAATGCAGGAAGGGCGGGGCAAGGAGGTCCTCGGAAAGGTGCTGAACAACCTGGTGACCTATACCAGGGAACATTTCCGCCGTGAAGAAGACCTGATGCGGCGCATCGGTTATGCCGACCGGGCGGCGCATCTCCATGAACATGAAAAGCTGCTGCAGCAGGTCGACGAGCTGCAGAGCAAGTTCGACAGCGGGGCGACCACCCTGTCCATCCAGGTTCTTCACTTCCTGCGCGACTGGCTGATCAATCACATCGGCAAATCCGACAAGGCGCTGGCAGAGGCGAGCCGTACCGTGCAGGCCTGACGGCACGCTACGGCATCTTCTTCTCGCCCGGCTTCTTGCCGGAAGGCGAATGATGCTCGATCGTCGCATTGATTTCCGCGCCGAACAGCATCACGGCGGCTGAAATGAAAAAATACAGCAGCAGTACGATGATCGCGCCAATGCTGCCATACATGGCGCTGTAGTTGCCGAAATTGCTGACGTAGTAGTTGAAGGCGATGGAAGCAATCAGCCAGACCATCACCGCAAGCGCCGCGCCCGGCGTGATGAAACGGAATTCCTGCTCCACGTCGGGCGCAACGTAGTAGACCACGGCCGCCGACAGGGTTAGCAGAAATATGGCAACCGGCCAGCGCAGCCATGCCCACAGAGTCACGAACAACTGCTCGGCGCCAACCTGACGCGCGAGCCAGTCGACCGCCTGCGGTCCGACGATCATCAATGCCGTGGCGAGAATCATGATGGCGGCGATCCCGAGCGTGTAGAGGACGGAAAGCGGATAAAGCTTCCATGCGGGACGTCCTTCCTGCACGTCGTAGGCGATGTTCAGCGCATTCATCGTGGCGCGCACGGCGGCGGATGCCGTCCAGAGCGCGGTAATGACCCCGAAGGACAGCAAGCCGGCCTTTTTGTCCTGAAGCTCGGTGATGACCTGATTGATCGGCTGCATTGCCTCGCGCGGCAGCACGATCTGTGCGCGTTGCCGCAGCCATTCGAAGAAATCGGCGAGATTGAAAAAGCCGAGGAGCGCGATCAGGAAAATGACGAACGGGAAGAGGGCGAACAGGACCTGATAGGACAAGGCCGAGGCATAGGTAGTCATGTCGTCGGCAAGAAAGTCCTTGACCGCTTCCTTGAGAACGGTCGTGGGACTCAGTCCGCGAAGTCCGGGAATTCGCATAGGTTCGCATTCAAGCCATGTGGTTGATTATCCGGTGCGCCATGATGGGCGGATGCGGCTGCCCTGCGGCGCGGCCGCGTTTGCGCATCTGGTCGCGCGGAAAATTCTACCTCTTCGCGTCAGGTGTGGCGATGCCGCGCCTGGCCTTCGAATGCACGTTTCGCGAAGTAGGTGCCGGCCAGCAGTGCGCCTGCCGCGACCAGCATGGAACTGGCGGGAAATCCGCGCACGGTGTTGAGCGCGATCTCGCCGGCGCGTGGCGCAGCAAGTTGCAGGCGACGCTTGGTCATCTGCGCGCCGAGTTCGCCGAGACGATCGGCCAGCAGCCGCTCCGCATCCGGCAGCAGCGTTGTTTCCTCCTCGGCGACGTGATGCATGACATCGCGCATGAGCTGCATGAATGTCTGATCGTAGTGCGCATTGAGCGGATCCATCGAACGCAGCTCGGCAATCAGGCGGCGCATCTCATTGTGCTCGGGAATGCTCTTGTTAACGACCGGTGTGTCCGCCGCAAGCGCGCGCATGGCAGGATAGAAAATTTCTTCTTCCAGTTGCGAATGTATTTCCAGCGCAAGGCAAACAGTGTCGACAAGCGCCTTTTTCGTTTGCGGGCCGGAATCGATTTCATAGTGGTGAAATGCTTCCACGACGTGCGTGTGATCCATGCGGATCATGTCGGTCACGCTCGGCGAAAGCCTGTTTTTGACCGTGCTCCTGATTGAATTGATCATGACTCACTCCAATGAAACGATGCGAAACGTGCCCGCGAATGCAGGTCAGGAGCAAGCGGCATACCCGGGCGAACGCGTGCACGCGCAGGATGGGCAGGCCATCTTCCGTTGTGCATGGACGGGCGGCTTCCTTACATCGGGCATGTACAAATTACAGGCCTTGACCGCGTCGTTGACTCACGCGTCGTGCGCGTCGCGATGCGAGAACGGCAAGGAACTATCCGTGGAGACGATGAACAAAAGATATTCGGTTGTCATCCCTTGAGAAAGGAATCCCCATGCAGATGCAACAGATCCGCGAACGTTTTTCCCAGGTTGAACAATGCGTCGATGCAGCCGCGCAGATGTGCGAGATGAGCAAGGATGTGCCCGATCGACTGCGCACATGCCTGAATGAGCTGGAGCAGGAATCCGACCACGCCCAGCAAGTCGCAGAACAGCAACAGGATGAAGAACAGATCCGTCAATGCGTCACCAAGATGGAGAAGATCGGTGACCGCGCGATGCAGGCCTGCTCGCAGGGCGAATATGTCGACGTGCAAGTACAGAACGCGGTGCGCCAGGCCCGCAAGGCCATTTCCACATTGAAGCAGCAACTCCACTGATCGATTGCATCATCGCGCTTTCCAAATCGCACTTCGTTGCATCGGACCGGTCGTTGCCGTTCCGATGCATCCATTCCGTATGCGATGCGCAACGCTGCTCTCTCGACTTGCGTTCGCACAAAACCATTTCCATCCAAGTGCAACAGAATCCCTTGGTCATGTAACGAACTGTCGTGGTTCCTGAAACAATTCGTTACATGCTCTTGGCCCGACGACATGAGTGTGTTTGTCCGATTCACTCAACGATGTCGGCGGGGAATTCCGACGGAATGGTTCTATCGGTATCCGCACCGACATATCCGTTTCCTTCGATCGTCACATCACTCCTGAACCACCACTCTGTTTCCGATTCTCGTCATGGAGACAGTGCGTGCATCCGGCTGCAATGTCGCGCGGTCGCCAGGACCGCAACGCGAGCTGCATTCCGTGTGCTTACATTTGGAAGGGTATCGCCAATGCTGGAATCCATCAGTGTGAATCTCGATAGCGTGCCGCATGGCACGGCTGCCAGTCGCCATGCGCGGCATAATCCAATGTCTTGTGCTTTCGATTCGCGCGGGCGACAGACGCGCATGATCCTGCGGCCGCTCTGCGCGGCCTTGATCGCCGCAAGCATGTTGAGCGCCTGCGGTGGAGGCGGCGGAGGGGGACCGACCGGAACGACGACGCCGGCATCCGGCAGTCAACCTCCCGCAACATCATCGTCGAACGAACCCGGGACGCCGGGCGCGTCGGCGACGCCCTCGACGCCGACAACACCGTCCGACGGCGGGCAGACAGGTAGCGGCGCTATGCCGGAACCGGTTCCCGCATCGACGCAAATGACCATGGTCTGCGCCGACGGCGCCGGCTATCAGTGCAGCGGGGATACGATCATCCGGCGCGAGAACGGCATCGCACTGACGAGCTCCGGTGTGCAGACCTACGGCGTGTCGACCAGCGACCTGTCCGCGCAGAATACCGTCAAGACCGGCGCTTCCGGATTTGCACTTGCGTCCGGCGGCACGGCGGAGATCCGGATCGCGAAAGACAGCAGCGGCGCCGTCAGCAAATCCGCAGTATTGCTGAACAAGCTGGGCCTCACCTGGGACGGCAAGACGGAACGGCCGCCCATCGTGGAAGCCTTTGGGACGACGCAAGGCCGCACCGTGCTGACCGCAAGCGGCGCATTGTCTTCCGCCACGCTGCCCGACAGCGCCGACCTCGGCTTCTACGACTATGCGATCAAGGGCACGGGAGGGACGCAGACAAACTATGCGAACAATCGCTACTTCCCGCGCAGCAGCCCGTCTCGCTGCCCAGCCGACCTTGTGCCATGTCCGACGACGGAAACAAGCGGCGTGCACTATTCCGCGGGCGACTGGCGTACGGGAGGGAATACGCCGGACCTCGCTTCCGCCTCGCGGGTGCATGAGGATGGCGACATCCACGCCGGCAACAATGTCCCGGATGCGAATGGCAATCCGACGATCCTGCCGGGCGGAGACGGCATCGGCGTGCCTTTCCCCGGTTCGAAGGGATATCGCAGCCTCGACAACTGGGGCCTGCAATACGGGAATATCGCCGCCTGGCTGACGCAGGATACGGTGGTGATCGAAGAGTGGGCCAAGGCCGGCAACGAGCACAACAAGAACCGGCGCGGCATGGTGGCATACGGCGATGTGACCAATCCGGCAGCGGTGCCCGCCAGCGGCACGGCGACATATTCGGGTTTCGTCTATGGCTGGTACGCGCCTGATGGTGTCGTCGAACCCGCGGTATTCCGTGGCTCGGCACAGGTCAGTGTGAATTTCGCCAGCCGTCTGGCTACCGTGACGATCCAGAATCCGGTGACGTGGGATTCCGCCGCGAAAAGCGTTCCGGTCGCGCTGACAGTAACGGTGCCCATGGGTGCGGCCGGGAGCAACGTTGCGAATTACCTGACAGGCCCGGTGCAGAACGGCGGCCTGAGCGGCGGGCTGGGAGGGCGTTACTTTGGGCCGGTGACCGGGGCCGGAGCGAATGCGGGGCCGGCGGAGATCGGCGGTACGATCTCGCTCGCCAACGCGACGAGCGGGCAAGCCGTGCTCGGCGGATTCATCGCACGCAAGCAGTAGCAGGACGCCGCGGCCGGAAACTGCGGTCCCCCAGTCGCGGCGTTGGCAAAAGGTTATCGGAATTCGCGAGCAATATGACGTAACAATTGGAAAGAAACGTGCAGACGTCCGCCGCAGACTGCTAAAGTTGCTCTTTTTCAGGAATTGACAAGGAAGCGATAGTGGTGGTTCGGCGTTCAAACCGTTCATCGTCTGCGAGAAAATCGAAGAGTGGCTCGATGAAAGTACGCCTGCTGCAGGCTGCAGGCGCACTGGTCGCCGTCGCTGCGCTGGCCGGCGTGCTGCTTGCCGGCTACGTGACGCTGATCGTGCTTCCGGGCCTTCCGCCACTGGATGCGCTCACGGACTATCGTCCGAAAATTCCCCTGCGCGTCTATACCGCGGACCAGGTGCTGATCGGCGAGTTCGGCGAGGAGCGGCGCGATTTCGTGCCGATCAAGGAGATGCCCTCGGTCATGAAGAAAGCCTTGCTGGCGATTGAGGACGACCAGTTCTATGAGCACGGCGGCGTGAATTTCAAGGGCATCGTCCGCGCCTTCCTCGCGAACTTCGGCGCCAGCAAGTCGCAGGGCGCGTCCACCATCACCATGCAAGTGGCACGCACCTTCTATCTCAGCCGGCAGAAGACCTATGCGCGCAAGCTCACCGAGATCGCGCTGGCATACAAGATCGAGGAAAAGCTGAGCAAGGACCAGATCCTCGAGCTCTACATGAACCAGATCTACCTGGGCGAGCGCGCCTATGGATTCGGCAGCGCGGCGCGCATCTATTTCGGCAAGTCGGTGCAGGAACTCAGCATTGCCGAAGCGGCCATGCTGGCGGGCCTGCCGAAAGCGCCAGCCAGTGCCAATCCGATCGTCAACCCGGCCCGCGCCGCGCAACGCCAGCAATACATCCTCAAGCGCATGCTGGAGCTCGGGTACATCTCGCCTGCACAGTACAAGCAGGCCGCGCAGGAGAAGCTCGTCATCCGCGGCAAGGGCTACCGTTTCGATACGCATGCGGAATATGCGGCGGAACTGGTGCGGCAGTATATGTACGAACAATACAAGGACGACATCTACACGCGCGGGTACACCGTCTACACCACGCTCAACAGCAGCGACCAGAATGCCGGCTACCAGGCGTTGCGACGCGGCGTGCTCGACTATGACCGCCGCCATGGTTATCGCGGCCCGGAAGCCTTCGTTGACCTTCCGCGCGATGCCGACGAGCGCGAGCAGGCGATTGACGAGGTCTTGCAGAAGCATCCCGACAGCGACGAACTGCGTTCCGCCGTGGTGCTGTCGGCTTCGTCGAAAATGGTCCGCGCCGAAACCTTCTCCGGAGAGGTCGTCGAGGTCACGGGCGACGGTCTGCGCTTCGCGGCCGCTTCACTGTCGTCGAAGGCGCGCGCGGACAACCGGATCAAGCCGGGTGCGGTAATCCGCATCCTCCGCGACGCGCGAAGGCATTGGTCGATCAGCCAGCTGCCGGAAGTTTCGGCTGCATTTGTGTCGCTCAATGCGAACGACGGATCATTTCGCGCCATGGTCGGCGGCTTCGACTTTACCCTCAATCAGTTCGACCATGTCGCCCAGGCATGGCGCCAGCCCGGTTCCAGCA
This sequence comes from Pseudomonadota bacterium, assembly GCA_021821365.1. Taxonomy (GTDB): domain Bacteria; phylum Pseudomonadota; class Gammaproteobacteria; order Burkholderiales; family Burkholderiaceae_D; genus Noviherbaspirillum. The sequence continues at coordinate 16,786 of JAKACN010000095.1, forward strand.
TCAAGCCTTTCATCTATTCGTCGGCGCTGGAGAAGGGATTCTCGCCAGGAACGATCGTCAATGATGCGCCGCTCTCGATCGACGCAGCAGTCACCGGCGGGCAGCCGTGGGATCCGCAAAACGACGACGGCCGCTATGACGGCCCGATCACGATGCGCACCGGCCTGAAGAAATCGAAAAACCTGGTGTCGATCCGCGTCCTGCAATCGATCACGCCGGACTATGCGCGCGCCTACCTGCCGCGTTTCGGATTCGACGCCGACAAGCATCCGCTCAACCTCACCATGGCGCTCGGCACCGGGTCGGTGACACCGCTGCAGATGGCCTCCGCCTATTCGGTCTTTGCCAACGGCGGCTACCAGGTCCGCCCCTACCTGATCGGCAAGGTGGTCGATGCGCAAGGCAAGGTTCTGGTGGAAAGCAGGCCGGTCATTGCCGGCGACGAGGCAGGGCGCGTGCTCGATCCGCGCAATGCCTTCATCATGGATTCGATGCTGCGTGACGTGGTCAATTCCGGCACTGGCTATGCCGCCAGCCAGCGCCTGGGACGCCACGATCTTGCGGGCAAGACCGGCACCACCAATGACGCCATGGACGGCTGGTTCGCGGGCTATGGCGGGGGCATCGTGGCGGCTTCCTG
>JAKACN010000001.1 GCA_021821365.1 Pseudomonadota bacterium
GTAAAGGTCGAACAGCGCCTGGTCAAAGGTCTGCATGCCGAGCTCGCGCGACTTCTTCATGATTTCCTTGATCTCATGCACCTCGCCCTTGAAAATCAGATCGGAAATCAGCGGCGAGTTCAACATTATCTCGACGGCGGCGCAACGCCCCTTGATATCCTTCAAGGGAATGAGGCGTTGCGAGATCAATCCCTTCAGGTTGAGCGACAAGTCCATCAACAATTGCTGGCGACGTTCTTCCGGGAAGAAGTTGATGATGCGGTCGAGCGCCTGGTTGGCGCTGTTGGCGTGCAGCGTGGCAAGGCAAAGGTGGCCGGTTTCCGCGAAGGCGATCGCGTAGTCCATGGTTTCGCGGTCGCGGATTTCGCCGATCAGGATCACATCCGGCGCCTGGCGCAGCGTGTTCTTCAGCGCCGTGAACCAGTCGGCAGTATCGACGCCGACCTCGCGCTGCGTGACGATGCAGTTCTTGTGCGGATGGACATACTCCACCGGGTCTTCGATGGTGATGATGTGGCCGTAGCTGTTCTCGTTGCGATAGCCGACCATGCCCGCCAGCGTGGTCGATTTGCCGGAGCCGGTCGCGCCGACCATGATGACGAGGCCGCGCTTGGTCATCGCGACTTCCTTCAGCACATCCGGCACGCCGAGGTCTTCCAGCTTCGGGATGGCGGTCGTGATGGTCCGCAGCACCATGCCGACCTTGCCTTGCTGTACGAATGCCGATACGCGGAAGCGGCCGAGGCCGCCCGGGCTGATCGCAAAGTTGCATTCCTTGCTGGCTTCGAATTCCGCCGCCTGCTTGTCGTTCATGATCGCGCGCGCGAGTTCGATGGTGTGCGTCGGCGTCAGCGGCTGGTTCGACACCGGCGTCATCTTGCCGTCGATCTTGAACGCCGGCGGAAACTCGGCGGTGATGAAAAGGTCGGAGCCGTTCTTGCTGAGCATCAGCCGCAGCAGGTCGTGCATGAATTTCGTCGCCTGGTCCCGTTCCATGATGTTTCCTTTGTCGGCTAATGCTTTATTTGAGTCGTAGATCAAAAGCTATGTCCACGAAAAACACGAAAAACACGAAAGGAAGCAATCTGCCTCAGGTTCTTTTTAGAGCCAAGACAGAGCCAAGAGCTTTGTCGAGCCAGAAACTTTTCGTGTCTTTCGTGTTTTTTGTGGACAAGGGTTTTAAAACACAGGCTAATCCGCAGACTACCCCGGGAAGTTCTCCGGAATCTTCGCCGCCGCGCGTGCCGCGGCAGCGGATATCACGTTGCGGCGCAGGAGGTCGGTGAGGTTCTGGTCGAGGGTCTGCATGCCGATGCTTTGTCCGGTCTGGATCGCGGAATACATCTGCGCCACTTTCGCTTCGCGGATCAGGTTGCGGATCGCGGGCGTGCCGAGCATGATCTCGTGCGCGGCGACGCGCCCGCTGCCGTCCTTGGTCTTCAGCAGCGTCTGCGAAATCACCGCCTGCAGCGATTCGGACAGCATGGCGCGGATCATTTCCTTTTCCTCCGCGGGGAACACGTCCACGATACGATCGATGGTCTTGGCCGCGGACGAGGTGTGCAGCGTGCCGAACACGAGATGGCCGGTTTCGGCGGCGGTCATGGCGAGGCGGATCGTTTCGAGGTCGCGCAATTCGCCGACCAGGATCGCATCCGGATCTTCGCGCAAGGCGGAACGCAGCGCGTTCTGGAAGGACATCGTGTGCGGACCAACTTCGCGCTGGTTGATCAGGCACTTCTTCGATTCATGCACGAATTCGATCGGGTCCTCGACCGTCAGGATGTGGCCGTACTCGGTTTCGTTCAGGTGATTGATCATTGCCGCCAGCGTGGTCGATTTGCCGGAGCCGGTCGGGCCGGTCACCAGCACGAGGCCGCGCGGCTTGAGGGCAAGTTCGGTGAAGATCTTGGGTGCGTTCAACTGTTCCAGCGTCAGCACTTTCGACGGAATGGTGCGCAGCACCGCCGCCGCGCCCCGGTCCTGGTTGAACGCGTTCACACGGAAGCGCGCCAAACCGGGGATGGCAAACGAGAAGTCGCATTCGAGCACTTCCTCATACGCCTTGCGCTGGCCATCGTTCATGATGTCATAGATCATGCCGTGCACGTCGCGATGCTCGAGCGGCGGCAGGTTGATGCGGCGAACGTCGCCGTGCACGCGGATCATCGGCGGCAGTCCGGAGGACAGGTGCAGGTCGGATGCGCCGTTCTTGACGGCAAAGGCTAGAAGTTCGGAAATGTCCATTTATAATCCCAAGGCTGACGCCGGCCCGCGAGGAAACCGTTCATCGCAGGCGCCAAGGCGTTGCTTAAAGCAAACTGATTATGTCCTCAATCTCCGACAACTTGCAAGACGTCAAGGAACGTATAGCCACAGCCGCGCGCGAGGCAGGGCGCGACCCGCATGAGGTCCGCCTGCTGGCGGTGTCCAAGACCTTCGGCGCCGATGCGGTGCTTGACGCGGCGCGGGAAGGTCAGCGCGCCTTTGGCGAGAACTACCTGCAGGAAGCGCTCGACAAGATCGACGCGGTCCGTGCGGCACGGTCGGATTTGTTGCTGGAATGGCATTTCATCGGGCCGATCCAGAGCAACAAGACGCGGCCGATCGCGGAACATTTCGACTGGGTGCACTCGGTCGAGCGCGAGAAGGTCGCGCAGCGGCTATCCGAGCAGCGGCCTCTGCAGCTGCCGCCCCTGAACATCTGCCTGCAGGTCAACATCAGCGGCGAGGCCAGCAAGAGCGGCATCGCGCCGGAAGAAGTGCTGGCGCTGGCGCAGAAAGTGGCGAGCATGCCTCGCCTGAAATTGCGCGGCCTGATGGCGATACCCGAGCCCGAAGGCGACATGGACAGGCAGCGTCTCCCGTTCCGGCGGATGCGGCTGTTGATGGATGAACTGCGCGCGCACGGGCTGGACCTGGATACCCTCTCGATGGGCATGTCGGCGGACATGGCTGCCGCCATCGCCGAAGGCGCAACGATCGTGCGGGTGGGAACCGCAATCTTTGGACAACGACACTATGCAACATAACCTGAAAATCGCATTCATCGGCGGCGGCAACATGGCCACCGCACTCATCGGCGGTCTCGCCGGCAAGCTGACCGCCGGGGAGAACATCCATGTCATCGACGTGAATCCGGATGCCCTGCACAAACTGCAGCAGCAATTCGGTGTCAGCACCTCGCAACAGATCGATGCGACGTTGAAGCAGAGCGATGTCATCGTGCTCGCCGTCAAGCCGCAGCAGATGAAGGCGGTGGTCGCGCAACTGCAGCCGCACATCGCTTCGCAACTGGTGCTGTCGATCGCCGCCGGCATCCGCGCGATGGACCTGTCGCGCTGGATGAATGGACACAGCGCCATCGTGCGCACCATGCCCAACACGCCGGCGCTGATTGGCAAGGGCATTGCCGGCATGGTCGCGTTGTCGGGCGTATCGCAGGCGCAGCGCGATGCCGCCGATGCGATCATGCGGGCAGTGGGCGCTACCGTGTGGCTCGACGACGAATCGCTGATCGATCCCGTGACCGCGGTCTCGGGCAGCGGCCCGGCTTACGTGTTCTATTTCATCGAGGCGATGCAGCAGGCTGCGCAGGACATGGGGCTGACGGCGGAGCAGGGCACGCAGCTGGCGATTGCCACCTTCGTCGGCGCGTCGCAGCTTGCCGCGCAGTCGACGGACCCCGTGTCCGTACTGCGCGAACGCGTCACGTCGAAAGGCGGCACCACCTATGCCGCGCTGACCAGCATGGATGCGAGCGACGTCAAAGGCGCAATCGTCAAGGCCTTGAAAGCGGCGGCGGCGCGCGGCAAGGAACTGGGCGAGGAATTCGGCCGTGATTGAAGAACGCGGTTCGTCGCTAAGGCGGCGGCACGTATCGCAGGACCGGGCCGAGCGTGCGCCAGGTCCGCAGACCTGCCGATGCCAGCCGCAGAAGCGACGACAGGCGGCGCGGGCGGACCAGCATCAGCCCGATGGCGGCAGCGGCAAGCCACCCGGGATGCCGGCCTGCGCGCTCGACGATGCGCAGGCCCGCTTCGACGGATAGCAGGTCGTGCCGCAATGGCGTCATCTGCAGCGACAGGTCGGCGCGTTGCATGCTGCATTCCGCAATCAGGCAGCGGCGTCGCCATGCCAGCTGTTCGGCACGGCTCATCATGCGGGCGGCTGCAGCATTTCGCTGTCGCGCGACAGCTCTTTCATGGAATGCGCCAGCAGTGTCGGTTTTGATTGAAATTGCCGCTGTGCGCGCAGGCCGACGATGACGCCGACGACGCCGAATAATCCTGTCAGCGTCAACAAGACGCCGACGCGATGCGTGTCCCAATAGAGTATGACGGCCAGCAGCACGCCAAGCACTACCGCGATGCCGATGCAGAACATCGCCGCGAGCGACAGGATCAGGCAGGAGAAATAGCGCAGGGACTCTTCTTCGACTTCCGTGGCCGCGAGTTCGATGCGCGTCTGCGCGATGGCAAGAAGCGAGGCGGCCAGTCGCGCCACCGATTCGGCAACCGCCATGCTATCAGCGACGGCCGAGCCAGAGGCCGACAACAAGACCGGTCAAGGCGCCGATGCCCACGGACTGCCAGGGATGATCCTGGACGTAGCGGTCGGTGGTGTCGATGGCATCGCGCGCGCCGGCCGTGATGCTTTCTTCCAGTGTGGACAGGCCGTGCCTGGCGGTGCTCAGCGTGGTTTCGAACCGGGCACGCGCGGCACGGTAACCGTCGTCGACCTGCTGGCTGGTATTTTTCAGCAAATCCTCCGCATCCTTGATCACCAGCCTCAGGTCATCGAGCAAGCGATCGCGCATCAGGCTGCGTCCGTTCGATTCCATTCCACACCTCCCGTCCAAGATGAGCTTCCTGCAGTGTAAGTAACGGGAGGGTGTCGATTTTGCGCCGTGTCAAACTGTCCGACGGACACGGTACCGACTGCCTGTCAACGCATGGCGTAATCGAGAGCGATGCCTGCAAAAACGGCAGCGCCGAGCCAGTTGTTGTGACGGAATGCCGCGAAGCATCCCATGCGGTCGCGCGTGCGGATCAAGGTGTAGTGATACAGCGCGCACAACGCGGCGACCAGCATGCCGCCGACAAACCACATGCGTAGTCCGTATTGCCAGCCGACGACCAGGACGATGGCGAAGGCGATGGCATAGCAAAGCATGACTGCCATCACGTCGAAGCGGCCGAAGGTGATCGCCGACGTCTTGATGCCGATCTTCAGGTCGTCGTCGCGGTCCACCATCGCATATTCGGTGTCGTAGGCGACAGCCCAGAAAATGTTGGCGGCCAGCAGCAACCATGCGGCGGGCGGCACGGTATTGAGCACGGCGGCGAAGGCCATCGGGATGCCGAAGCCGAACGCGATGCCGAGGTAGGCCTGCGGAATGGCAAAGAAGCGCTTGAAGTAGGGGTAGCTTCCGGCAATTGCCACGGCGGCAACCGACAGCAGTTTCGTGAGCGTGTTGAGCGGCAGGATCAGCGCGAAGGAGACCAGCGCCAGCACGACGGCGACCATGACGGCTTCCCAGGGCGCGATCCTGCCGCTGGTCAGGGGACGCTCCGCCGTACGCTTCACGTGCTTGTCGAAGTCGCGGTCGGCAAAGTCGTTGATGGCGCAGCCGGCCGAGCGCATCAGCACCGTGCCGACGCTGAAAATCACGACCAGCTTCCAGTCCGGCTTCCCGTTCGACGCGAACCACAGGGCACACAATGTCGGCCATAACAGAAGCAGGCTGCCGATGGGCTTGTCGAGCCGGATCAGGCGCGCATAAAGGGCAAGTCGATTCATGGCCATGAATTCAATCGGGCAAAAACAGAATGACAACAAGAATCCTGCAGAAGGGCTACACTTGCTGCTTCGGCGCCCCCGATTCTTATTGCGATGCAAAATCGAATTATAAGCGCCGCAAGCATGGTTTCAGTTATCGTCATGCAACTGACATATCGCCTTCGTACAATCAAAACGTCAAAGGAGGAAAACATGCAGTTCCCGCAGCCTTGCCTCAAATCCCTGGCCGTCGCGACACTCTTCTCGTGCATGGCCGCTTCCGCGCAAGCCGCCACCGAAATCACCTGGTGGCATTCCATGACTGGTGCGCTCGGCGACCGCGTCGCCGGCCTGGCGGACCAGTTCAACAAGAGCCAGACCGCCTACAAGGTTACGCCCGTGTTCAAGGGGAGCTATGACGAGTCGCTGGCCGCTGCGATTGCCGCCTACCGCGCAGGAAACGCCCCGGACATCGTGCAGGTGTTCGAGGTCGGCACGGCCACCATGATGTACTCGAAGGGTGCCATCAAACCGGTATCGGAAGTCATGAAGGCAGCCGGCGAAAAATTCGATCCCTCTGCCTACGTGCCTGCCGTGGCGGGCTACTACACCTCGCCGAAGGGCGACATGGTGTCTTTCCCGTTCAACAGCTCGACCACCGTGTTCTTCTACAACAAGGACATGTTCACGAAAGCGGGTCTGGATGCGAACAAGCCGCCGGCAACCTGGCAGGAAGTGGCGGTGGCCGCGGCCAAGCTGAAGGCCAGCGGCGAGAAATGCGGATTCACGACCGGCTGGCAGTCCTGGGTCCAGCTCGAGAGCTTCTCGGCCTGGCACAACGTCGAATTCGCCTCGAAGAACAACGGCTTCGGCGGCCTTGACGCGCGCCTCAGGTTCAACAGCCCGCTGCATGTGCGCCATATCGAGAACCTGGGCAACTGGGCGAAGCAGGGCTATTTCACCTATGCCGGCCGGAAGAACGAGCCGGAGGCGAAATTCTATGCCGGCGAATGCGGCATGCTGACCTCGTCGAGCGCGGCCTATGCGAACATCGCGAAGAATGCGAAATTCAAGTTCGGCGTGTCGCAGCTGCCGTACTACAGCGACGTGAAGGGCGCGCCGCAGAACACCATCATCGGCGGTGCCTCGCTGTGGGTGATGAGCGGCAAGAAGCCCGACGAATACAAGGGCGTCGCGAAGTTCTTCAAGTTCCTGTCGCAGCCCGAGGTGCAGGCCAAGTGGCACCAGGAGACGGGTTACCTGCCGATTACCAAGGCGGCGTACGAGCTGACGAAGAAATCCGGTTTCTATGAAAAGAATCCGGGTACCGATGTCGCCGTGCAGCAGATGATCGTGAAGACGACCGACAAGTCGCGCGGCATCCGCCTTGGCAATTTCGCGCAGATCCGCACCATCATCGACGAGGAACTGGAGATGGTCTGGAACGGCAAGAAGACGGCCAAGGAAGCGCTCGATGCGGCGGTCAAGCGCGGCGACGAACTGCTGGTGCGGTTCCAGAGGGCAAACAAGTAATCCGTCGCGCGCCCTCTCCGGTTAGGGGAGGGCGTCGTTCCCCTCAACGCAATCCGCCATGGAAAAACGCGCCCGCTTCCAATCCGACTGGCTGCCCTATGCGCTGGTCGCGCCGCAGATCCTGGTCACGCTGCTGTTCTTCTTCTGGCCGGCAGCGCAGGCACTGTACCAGTCGGTGCTGATCCAGGACGCGTTCGGCGTCTCGTCGCAATTTGTCTGGTTCGACAATTTCCAGGACCTGTTCGGCGACCCGATGTACATCGATTCATTCAAGACGACGGCGGTCTTTTCCGTGCTGGTCGCTTTTTTCGGGCTGAGCGTGTCGCTGATCCTCGCGGTCTTTGCCGACCGCGTGGCCAGAGGCGCGGCTGTCTACAAGACGTTCCTGATCTGGCCCTATGCCGTCTCGCCGGTCGTGGTTGGCGTGCTGTGGATGTTCCTCCTGAACCCGACGCTCGGCGTGATCGCGCATGCGCTGCGCCATCTCGGCATCGAATGGGACAGCCTGCTCAATGGCCGCCACGCGATGATCCTGATCGTCGTGGCCGCCATCTGGAAGCAGATCAGCTACAACTTCCTGTTCTTCCTCGCCGGCCTGCAGGCCATCCCGAAGTCGCTGATCGAAGCCGCCGCCATCGACGGAGCCGGACCGGTGCGACGCTTCTTCACCATCGTTTTCCCGCTGCTGTCGCCGACGACCTTTTTCCTGCTCGTGATCAACATCGTGTACGCGTTCTTCGATACCTTCGCGATCATCGAGGCGACCACACACGGCGGGCCGGGCAAGGATACCGAAATCCTGGTGTACAAGGTGTTCCAGGATGGCTTCAAGGGAGGCGACCTGGGCAGCTCCGCCGCGCAATCCGTGGTGTTGATGGTGATCGTGATTGCGCTGACCGTCCTGCAGTTCAAGTATGTGGAGCGGAAGGTGCAGTATTCGTGATGGATGCCCATGATTGAACGTCGCCCCATTCTTGATTTCTTCAGCCACCTCGTGCTGATCCTCGGCGTCGCGCTGGTCGCGTTCCCGATCTACGTCGCCTTCGTCGCGAGCACGCAGACTGCCGAGCAGGCGGCCGCGGCGCCGATGTCACTGCTGCCCGGCGACCAGTTCTTTGCCAACTACGCCACGGCGATCATCGAGGGTGCGAAGGGCAATGCGTCCGTGCCGCCGGTGGGGCGCATGATGTGGGTCAGCCTGGTATCGGCGCTGGCCATCGCGATCGGCAAGATCGCGATCTCGATGCTCTCGGCCTTCGCCATCGTGTACTTCCGCTTTCCCGGCCGCGCACTGTTTTTCTGGATGATCTTCGTCACCCTGATGCTTCCAGTCGAGGTTCGTATCACGCCGACTTACCAGGTCGTGTCGGACTTCGGCATGCTGAACACTTACGCCGGTCTGACCATTCCGCTGATGGCGTCCGCCACCGCCACCTTCCTGTTCCGCCAGTTCTTCCTCACGGTGCCGGACGAACTCGCGGAAGCCGCACGCATCGACGGCGCGGGGCCGCTGCGCTTCTTCAAGGACGTATTGTGGCCGCTGTCGCGCACCAACGTCATCGCGCTCTTCGTGATCATGTTCATCTACGGTTGGAACCAGTACCTGTGGCCGCTGCTGATCGCGACCGAGCAGGGCATGTACCCGATCGGGATCGGCATCAAGTCGATGATCACGGCCGGCGACGCGGCGATCGAATGGAACATCGTGATGGCCATGCTCATCCTTGCGATGCTGCCGCCCGGCCTCGTGGTTGTCATCATGCAGAAATGGTTCGTCAAGGGATTGGTGGATTCGGAAAAATGACACGGCGAAAGCAGGCACCCGACATCTCTGGCTTGGGCGGGGACGCGCCGCGCATCGGATAAAAATACATGGCAAAAGTCGAACTGAAAAACATCACGAAGACCTACGGCAAGGGTGCAAAGGCCGTTGACGCCATTCATGGCATCTCCATCGACATCGCGGACGGCGAATTCATCGTGATGGTCGGCCCGTCGGGTTGCGGCAAGTCGACGCTGCTACGCATGGTGGCCGGCCTTGAGGAAATCACCGGCGGCGACATCGTGATCGGCGATCGCGTCGTCAATCTGCTCGAGCCGAAGGATCGCGACATTGCCATGGTGTTCCAGAACTACGCACTGTATCCGCACATGAGCGTGTACGAGAACATGGCCTACGGCCTCAAGATTCGCGGCTTCACGAAAGCGGACATCGACACGCGGGTGCAGAAGGCGGCGAAGATCCTGGAGCTCGGCGCACTGCTGCAACGCACGCCGCGCCAGCTCTCGGGCGGGCAACGCCAGCGTGTCGCAATGGGGCGCGCCATCGTGCGCGAGCCGGCGGTGTTCCTGTTCGACGAGCCCTTGTCGAACCTCGACGCCAAGCTGCGCGTGCAGATGCGGCTGGAGATCCAGAAACTCCATCGTGCGCTTGGCACCACCAGCCTGTATGTGACGCACGACCAGGTCGAGGCCATGACGCTCGGCCAGCGCATGATCGTGATGAACGCCGGGCGCGCGGAGCAGATCGGCACGCCGGCCGAGGTCTATGGCCGGCCGGCCACCATGTTCGTTGCCGGTTTCATCGGTTCGCCTCCGATGAACCTGTTGCACGGAAGACTTGGCGACGACGGAATGCATGTCGAGATGGCCAACGGCGCGCGAATTGTCCTGCCGGTGGCGCAAGCCGTGTACGCCAACCGGGATTGCGTCCTCGGCGTGCGACCGGAGCACCTGGAGCTCGGCAAGCCGGGCTTGTCATTGCAGGTGGAAATGGTGGAAGCGCTCGGGGCGGACGTCCTGATCCACGCCAGCGCGGGCGGACAATCCGTCATCATTCGCGCGCCATCCAGCGTGCATGCCGAAGCGGGTCAGAACCTCACCGCGGGATTCGATGCCTCGGCCATGCACTGGTTCGACCCGCAGACGACGCAACGCCTCGCGTAATGCGCCGAAGGAAGCGTCAGGCTTCCGCCGTTTCCGCTTCATGCAGCATCGTCACGCCATGCAGGTTGCAGGCCAATACCGCCTGGCGCACCGCGTCGATGGCCGGCTTGCGGGTAAAGCTCTTGCGCCACGCGATCACAACGCGGCGCGACGGATCGGGCGAGGAAAACGGAATGTAGCGCAGCATGCCGTCCCTGGCTTGCATGTCCGGCACCGACGCCTTCGGCAGTACGGTGATGCCGATGCCGGAAGCTACCATGTGGCGGATCGTCTCCAGCGACGAACCTTCGAAGGTGCGCGCGATGCCGTCTCCGGTGGTCGAGAAGCGCGACATCTCGGGACAGACTTCCAGCACCTGGTCGCGGAAGCAGTGGCCATTGCCGAGCAGCAGCATGGTTTCCGATTTCAACTCTTCCGCATCAATGGATTCGCGCGTGGACCAGGAATGATGCTTCGGCAGGGCGACGACGAATGGCTCGTCATACAGCGGCTGCACCATCAATCCCTGGTCGGAGAACGGCAAGGCCATGATGGCCGCATCCAGCTCGCCCTGACGCAGCGATTCGATCAGGCGCACGGTGAAGTTTTCCTGAAGCACCAGCGGCATTTGCGGCACCTGCTCGATCATGGTTTTCACCAGCGGCGGCAGGAGATAGGGGGCAATGGTGTAGATCACGCCGAGGCGCAGCGGGCCGGCGAGCGGATCCTTGTTCTGCTTGGCAATTTCCTTGATCGCTGCAGTCTGTTCAAGCACGCGTTCGGCCTGTGCGACGATCTGCGCGCCGAGCGGCGTCATCGAGATTTCCATGCCGCCGCGTTCGAAGATCACGACACCGAGTTCATCTTCCAGTTTCTTGATCGCCACCGACAAGGTCGGTTGCGCAACAAAGCATGCCTCCGCGGCATGGCCGAAATGCTTTTCGCGTGCAACCGCCACGATGTATTTCAACTCGGTAAGCGTCATGATCGTCTTGCCTCAAAGCCAGTCAATGAATTATTCGGCAGCAACTGCCATAGTATATGACTATGTAATGGGGCGCAGACATTAAACTTTCAAGTACTCCTCTCGCCCTCCCAGCCAGCGTGCGAGATGGACTTCTACCGTTGCAGGGGCTTCATGCAATAGCATTTGTGCAACATTGCGTGCTTTTTCCACCAGCCATTGATCGGTTTGCAGGTCGGCGAAGCGCAGCATGGCCTGACCGGACTGCCGCGCACCGAGGAATTCGCCCGGACCGCGGATTTCCAGGTCGCGCCGCGCGATCTCGAATCCGTCCGTGGTTTCTCGCATGGTCATCAGGCGCTGCTTCGCTACCGGGCCGAGCGGGCTCTGGTACAGCAGCAGGCAGACGCTCGCCGCCGATCCGCGGCCGACGCGGCCCCGTAACTGATGCAATTGCGACAAGCCGAAGCGCTCCGCATGTTCGATCACCATCAACGAGGCATTCGGCACATCGACGCCGACTTCGATTACGGTCGTCGCCACCAGCAGGTGGATGTCGCCGCGCGAGAAGGCGTCCATCGTCACCTGCTTTTCCGCCGGTTTCATGCGGCCATGCACCAGACCGACGTTCAGGTCGGGCAACGCCTGTGCCAGCACGGCATGCGTGTCGGTCGCGGTCTGCAATTGCAGCGCTTCCGATTCTTCGATCAGCGGGCAGACCCAATACACCTGCCGCCCTTCGAGCGCGGCCGCATGTACCCGTTCGATCACCTCATCGCGCCGGTTCTGGTCGACCACGCGCGTGACGATCGGTGTGCGCCCCGGCGGCAGTTCATCGATCACCGACACTTCCAGATCGGCGTAATACGTCATCGCCAGCGTGCGCGGAATCGGTGTGGCGGACATCATCAGCTGATGCGGTACGGTCTGCGCCGCGCCGTTCGCCTCAAGCCCCTTGTTGCGCAGGGCCAGCCGCTGTCCGACGCCGAAGCGATGCTGTTCGTCGACGATCACCAATCCGAGCCGCGCGAACTCGACGCCTTCCTGGATCAGCGCATGCGTGCCGATCACCAGTTGCGCTTCGCCCGATTCGATCATCGCCTGCGACGCTTCTTTTTCCTTTTTCTTCAGACTGCCGGTCAGCCACGCGACCTTCACGCCGAGCGGTTCCATCCATGTGGCGATCTTGCGGAAGTGCTGTTCGGCGAGAATTTCGGTCGGCGCCATCAGCGCGGCCTGGAAGCCGCTGTCGATGGCCTGCGACGCCGCCAGTGCGGCCACCACGGTTTTGCCGCTGCCGACGTCGCCTTGCAGCAGGCGCTGCATCGGAAAGGATTCGCGCAGATCGGCGCGAATTTCGTCCAGCACGCGCTGCTGCGCGCCGGTCAGCTGGAAGGGCAGGTTGGCAAGAAATTGTCGTGACAAATCGCCAATTACCGGCAGAGCCGCGGCGCCTTTCGCGCGGCGTGCGGCCTGCGCCCGCTTGAGTGAGAGCTGCTGCGCCAGCAGCTCGTCGAATTTCATGCGTATCCATGCCGGATGCGTGCGCTCCATCAATGCATGTTCGTCCACGTCCGGCGGCGGGTTGTGCAGCAGCTTCACTGACGGCGCGAAGGCTTGCAGCCCGAGCGACGTGAGCAGCTCCGGTTCCAGTGTGTCGCGCCAGTCGATGCGGGACAGTGCGTTGGCGATCGCCTTGCGCAGGTAGGCTTGCGACAACCCTTCGCCGGCGGGATAGACGGGCGTCAATGCATCGGGCAGCGGATCGTCGTCCTGCACCATTTTGTAGGTCGGGTGCACCATCTCCGCGCCAAAAAATCCGTGCCGTACCTCGCCGCGCGCGCGCACCCGCGTACCGACGGCAAGTTGCTTCACCTGACTGCCATAGAAATTCAGGAAACGCATCACCAGCTGGCCGGACTCGTCGGCAATGGTCACCACGAGCTGGCGGCGCGGCCGGTACTGGACATCGCATTCGGTGACCACGCCTTCCACCTGCGCCGCATTGCCGGCCATGAAACCCGCCTCATGGATCGGCACGATTTTCGTTTCGTCCTCATAGCGCAGTGGCAGGTGCAGCGCCAGGTCCATGTCCGAGCGCAGGCCGAGCTTGGCGAGCTTGTCCTGGGGGGGGCCGGTCTTGCGTTTGGCGGTGGCTGCGGGCGTTCGCTGGGCGGCGGGCATATCCAATGTAAATCGTGCGGCAGGGCGTAGAATAGCGGGTTTGATTCGACCGAAGCCAGCCGAAGCGCGTCAGCCATTGTATGGCAATTCTGTCAATAACGGATGCGTTCTCCGACGCGATACGACATGGTATTACATCGCACATTCGGCCTCCACGCCATTCATTCTCACGCATGTATTCGCTTTCCGATTTCGATTTTGACCTGCCGCAGGAGCTGATCGCGCAGTTGCCGCTGCCCGAGCGCAGTGCCTCGCGGCTGTTGCATGTCGACGGCGACCGCCTGGTCGACCGTGCCTTCGCTGACATTGTCGACCTGCTCACGCCGGGCGACCTGCTGGTGTTCAACAATACCCGCGTGCTCAAGGCGCGCTTCTTCGGCGCCAAGGAAACCGGCGGCAAGGTCGAGGTGCTGATCGAGCGCGTGCTCGACCATCGCACCGTGCTCGCCCAGGTGCGCGCCTCCAAGTCGCCGCAGCCGGGCAGTAGAATGCGGTTGGCCGATGCCTTCGACGTCGTGGTCGGCGAGCGTGCCGGCGAATTCTTCACGCTCGCTTTCCCGGCGGATGTATTCGACCTGATTGAAAAACATGGCCGCCTGCCGCTGCCGCCGTATATCGAACATGCCGCGAGCGATTTCGACGAACAGCGCTACCAGACCGTCTACGCCAGGGAGCCGGGCGCGGTTGCTGCGCCCACGGCCGGTTTGCATTTCGATCAACCCCTGCTCGACAAGCTGCGCGACAAGGGCGTGCGGTTCGCCTATGTCACGCTGCATGTCGGCGCCGGCACCTTCCAGCCGGTACGCACCGAGAACCTGGCCGAGCACAAGATGCACAGCGAGTGGTACACCCTGCCGCAGGAAACGATCGATGCCGTGCGGACAACCAAGGCAGCGGGGCGCGACGTAATCGCCGTCGGCACCACCAGCATGCGCGCGCTCGAATCGGCGTCGCAGTCCGGATCGCTGCGGGCAGGCAGTGCGGACACTACTCTGTTCATTACGCCTGGCTACGCGTTCAAGACGGTGGACCGCCTGATCACCAACTTCCATCTGCCGAAATCCACTCTGTTGATGCTGGTGTCGGCGTTCGCCGGCTACCAGCGAATCCGTGACGCCTACGCGCATGCGATCGAACAGCGCTACCGCTTTTTCAGCTATGGCGATGCCATGCTCCTCACGAAGAACCCCACATGCTGAATTTCAAACTCATCAAGACCGATGGCAAGGCCCGTCGCGGCCGCCTGACGCTCAACCATGGCGTGATCGAAACCCCGATCTTCATGCCCGTCGGCACCTACGGCTCGGTAAAGGCGATGTCGCCTGCCGAGCTGCACGAGATCGATGCCCAGATCATCCTCGGCAATACCTTCCATCTGTGGCTGCGTCCCGGCCTCGACGTGGTCGGCAAGTTCGACGGCCTGCACCGTTTCATCGGCTGGAACAAACCCATCCTCACCGACTCCGGCGGCTTCCAGGTGTTTTCCTTGGGCGCAATGCGCAAGATCACCGAAGAGGGCGTCAAGTTCGCTTCGCCGATCAATGGCGACAAGCTGTTCCTCTCGCCGGAGGTTTCGATGCAGATCCAGCGCGTGCTCAATTCCGACATCGTGATGCAGTTCGACGAATGCACGCCCTATGAGATCGACGGCAACCCGGCCACGGAGCAGGAAGCGGCGACATCGATGCGCATGTCGCTGCGCTGGGCGAAACGTTCGCGCGACGAATTCGACCGCGGCGAAAACCCGAATGCCCTGTTCGGCATCGTGCAGGGCGGCATGTTCGAAAGCTTGCGCGACGAGTCGCTCGCCGGCCTGCAGGAAGTCGGCTTCGAAGGCTATGCGATCGGCGGGCTGTCGGTCGGCGAGCCGAAGGAAGAAATGATGCGCGTGCTGCAGCACATCGGCCCGCGCTTGCCCGAAGACAAGCCGCATTACCTGATGGGCGTCGGCACGCCGGAGGATCTGGTGGCCGGCGTGGCGAACGGGGTCGACATGTTCGACTGCGTCATGCCCACGCGCAATGCCCGCAACGGCTGGCTGTTCACCCGCTTCGGCGACATCAAGATCAAGAATTCGCGCTACAAGGACGACGAGCAGCCGCTCGACGAAACCTGCGAATGCTATGCCTGCCGCAACTTCTCCCGCGCCTACCTGTACCACCTGCACCGCGCCGGCGAGATCCTCGGCGCGCGCCTCAATACCATCCACAACCTGCATTACTACCTGCAACTGATGCGGGAAATGCGCGCCGCCATCGACGCCGACCGCTTCCAGGCCTTCGTCGTGCAGTTCCACGCGGATCGGGCGCGGGGCGTGTAGATATTGTTTGTCCAGGGAAACACGGAAGGCACGGAAAAAATCAATTGATCACGTTTCCCGTGTCTACCGTGTTTTCCGTCGAACAGATCAAGCTTTGGAGCCCAGCGGAGTGGCTCGTTTGTCCAGGGAAAGCACGGGGAAATCGTGTCAGAAGATTTTCCGTGCTTCCTGTATTTTCCGTGGACCAGATCGCCCGATTGGAAGGGTTTTTCAACATTGCAGGGAAACCGGGCGGCGAATGCTAAAATGCCGGGTTGATCCTCATGACAACCTGGAGCAATAACGTGTTCATTTCCAACGCATACGCACAAACCGCGGCCGCCGGCCCCGAAGGCAGCCTGATGAGCTTCCTGCCCATCATCCTGATGTTCGTGGTCCTGTACTTCCTGATGATCCGCCCGCAGATGAAGCGCCAGAAGGAGCAGAAGTCCATGATGGAAGCACTGGCCAAGGGTGATGAGGTTGTTACCGCCGGCGGTATTCTCGGCAGGATCACCAAGGTGACCGACGCCTATGTCACGGTCGACGTGGCCGACGGCACGGAAGTCGTCGTCCAGAAGGCGGCCGTCACCACGTTGTTGCCAAAGGGCACCATCAAGTCGCTGTAATCGGGACAAACGCGGGATGCGCAATGCCGGGCATCCCGATGTTTCGCGCAAGCCCGACAATCCAAGCTGAAATCCTATGAATCGCTATCCCCTTTGGAAATACGTCACCATCATCATCGCCCTGATTTTCGGGGCCTTGTACACGGCGCCGAACTTCTTCGGCGAATCGCCTGCCGTGCAGGTGAGCAGCGCCAAGGCGACCGTCAAGGTCGACAGCAGCATGATGGACAGGGTCACGCAGGTGCTGCAGGACGCCGGCATCAAGCCGGAAGGCGTGTTTTACGACGTAACCGGCAATCATGGTTCGGTCCGCGCGCGCTTCAACGACACGGACACCCAGTTCAAGGCCAAGGCTTTGCTCGAAAAGTCGCTGAATACCGATCCGACCGATCCTACCTACAGCGTCGCGTTCAACCTGTTGTCGAATACCCCGGGCTGGCTGCAAAGCCTGCACGCGCTGCCGATGTCGCTCGGCCTGGACCTGCGCGGCGGCGTGCACTTCCTCATGCAGGTCGACACCAAGGCAGTGTTGAACAAGCGTCTGCAAGGTTTGCAGGCCAGCGTGCGCAGCCTGCTGCGTGACAAGAATGTCCGTCATGCAGGCATCAACCGCAACGGCGATGCCATCGAAGTCAGGTTCCACGACCAGGAAACCCGCGCCAGGGCAAAAGAGGTGCTGGCTTCCCAGCTCAGCGAACTGGTCCTGAATGAAGCCGGCGAGGGCAGCGACCTGACGCTGGTTGCCACCATGAAGCCGGAATCACTGAAGACCACGCTGGAAAATGCGGTGCAGCAGAACATCAGTACCCTGTCCAAGCGCGTCAATGAGCTCGGCGTTGCCGAACCCCTGATCCAGCGCCAGGGCGCCGACCGCATCGTCGTCCAGTTGCCCGGCGTGCAGGATGTGTCGCGCGCCAAGGACATCATCGGCCGCACCGCGACGCTGGAAGTGCGCATGGTGGACGAATCCGTGCCGCGCGGCTCCGAGGAAAGCGCCGCGATTCCGTTCGGCTCCGAGCTGTTCAAGGTGGGCAAGGGCGCGCCCGTGGTCCTGTACAAGGACCCGATCATCACCGGCGATTACATCTCCAACGCGACAGCCAGCTTCGACCAGAACCAGCAGCCGGCGGTCGGCATCGACCTGAACGGCGATGGTGGCCGCAAGATGCGCGAGGCGACCCGCGACAAGATCGGCAAGCTGATGGCCATCGTGCTGTTCGAAAAGGGCAAGGGTGAAGTGCTGACGGTGGCCACCATCCGCGACGAACTGGGCTCGCGTTTCCAGATCACCGGCATGGGTTCTTCCGAAGCCGCCAATGACCTCGCGCTGCTGCTGCGCGCGGGTTCGCTGGCCGCGCCGATGGAAATCGTCGAGGAGCGCACCATCGGCCCGGCACTCGGTGCCGAGAACATCAAGAAGGGCTTCAACTCCACCTTGTACGGCTTCGTCGCGATTTCCGTGTTCATGATGCTGTACTACATGCTGTTCGGCTTCTTCAGTGTGCTCGCGCTGGCCGTCAACGTCTTCCTGCTGGTCGCACTGCTTTCGCTGCTGCAGGCGACGCTCACCTTGCCGGGCATTGCCGCTATCGCGCTGGCGCTCGGCATGGCCATCGACGCCAACGTGCTGATCAATGAGCGCATCCGCGAAGAACTGCGGTCGGGCAACACGCCGCAAGCGGCCATTGCCGCCGGCTTCGAGCGCGCATGGGCGACGATTCTCGACTCGAACGTGACCACGCTGATCGTCGGCCTGGCGCTGCTGATCTTCGGTTCCGGCCCGATCCGCGGCTTTGCGGTGGTGCACTGCCTGGGCATCCTGACTTCCATCTTCTCCGCGGTATTCGTGTCGCGCGGCGTGGTCAATCTCTGGTACGGCCGCAAGAAGAAGCTGGCCTCGGTATCGATCGGCCAGATCTGGAAGCCGGAGAAAGCGTAATGTGTTGCCTCCACCCTCCGGGGCGGGGGCGATGCGAAACTGGTTGCCGGCAATCGCCGGGACGAGTGAGAGCAACACTGAATAACAGGATGTGACATGGAATTTTTCCGCATCAAAAAAGACATTCCCTTCATGCGCCACGCGCTGGTGTTCAACGTGATCTCCGCGGTCACGTTCGTCGCAGCCGTATTCTTCCTCTGGCACAAGGGCCTGCATCTGTCGATCGAATTCACCGGCGGTACGGTCATGGAGGTGACCTACGCGAAGCCTGCCAACATCGAGTCCATTCGCAAATCCGTCGAGGGCCTCGGCTACACCGATACCCAGGTGCAGAACTTCGGCACCGCGCAGGACGTGATGATCCGCCTCCCCGTACGGAAGGGGGCGACTTCTGCCCAGCAGAGCGAGAAGGTCATGTCAGCCCTGCAGGCGCAGGATCCGGATGTGAAGCTGCAGCGCGTCGAGTTTGTCGGTCCGCAGGTCGGCGAAGAACTTGCGCATGACGGCTTGTCCGCGCTCGCGATGGTCGTGATCGGGGTGATGATTTACCTGGCGATCCGCTTCGAATGGAAGTTCGCCGTGGCCGCGATCATCGCCAACCTGCACGACGTGGTGATCATCCTCGGTTTCTTTGCCTTCTTCCAATGGGAATTCTCGCTGTCCGTGCTGGCGGGCGTGCTGGCGGTGCTCGGCTATTCGGTGAACGAATCGGTCGTTATCTTCGATCGGATCCGCGAGAATTTCCGCAAGCTGCGCAAGGCTACGGTCATGCATGTGATCGATAGTGCAATCACCAGCACGATGTCGCGTACCGTCATCACACACGGTTGTACCCAGCTGATGGTGTTGTCGATGCTCTTCCTCGGCGGCGAGACCTTGCACTACTTCGCACTGGCGCTGACCATCGGTATTCTGTTCGGCATTTATTCGTCGGTATTCGTCGCGGCCGCGGTTGCGATGTGGCTGGGCGTCAAGCGCGAAGACCTGATCAAGCCGGTGAAGGAAAAGGATGAAACAGGCGGAGCGGTCGTCTGACTGTTGTCTGCGGGACCAAAGCCGGCTTGCGAGCCGGCTTTTTTCTTGACGCTTCCAATCTGAGGTAAAAACATGAAAAAAGTGCGTGTATGGGATCTGCCGATCCGCTTGTTCCACTGGACGCTGGTGGCGCTGGTCGCGATGGCGGTCATCACCCAGGAAATCGGCGGCAACGCGATGGAGTGGCATTTCCGGGCCGGATATGCGGTGCTGACGCTGGTCGCCTTTCGCGTTCTGTGGGGACTTGTCGGCACCCGGTATGCCCGTTTCTCCAGCTTCGCCTATGGGCCTTACGCGATCCTGGCTTACGTCCGCAACAGCAGGCAGGGACGGAAGGATGGACTGCTCGGCCACAATCCGCTTGGCAGTCTGTCGGTATTCGCCTTGCTCGCCAACCTGCTGGCGCAGGCGATCAGCGGCCTGTATTCCAATGACGACATCGCCAACGATGGCCCTCTGGTCAAATTCATCGGCAAGGAATTGTCCGACCAGATCACCTGGTTTCACAAGGAAGTCAGCGGCACCCTGCTGTATGTGCTGGTGGGCCTGCATGCGGCGGCGATCGTCTTCTACGCCATACGGAAAAAGCAGAACCTGGTCCGGCCCATGGTTACGGGCGACCAGCCGGTCGAATTCGATGCGCCTGCCGCCAACGACTCATGGGCGATGCGCTTGTTCGCGCTTGCGATACTCGCGATGTGCGCAGCGGGGGTGTATTACGTCGTGACCTTGTCGCCGCGACCTCTCGTCTAGTCGTTGCGCAGCGCTGTCCTGGCGCCAATGAGCAGGATCCGCCCGACAGGAGCGGGCGGATCGATGGGGCTGGATTTACTTGTTGCGGAAGTCGTCGTGGCAGCTCTTGCACGCCTGGCCGGTTGCGCCGAATGCCGCCTTGATCGCACCCTGGTCGCCCGACTTCGCCGCTGCTGCCAGCTTGGCCACTTGGGATTGCATTTTGTCCGCTGCGGCCTTGAACTTGTCCTGTTCTTTCCAGATCTCCGGCTTGGCCTTCGAGTTGGACAGGTTCGAATTCGTCGGGAACGCGCCCCAAGGCAACCGCGACATCGTTTCAATGACAGCGACGTCCGACTCCACCGCAGCCTGATCGTATGCCTTCTCTCCCTTGACTACCGCGCCGACGCGGCCCATGTGCGTGCCCATTACGGAAAATGCGGACTGGCGGTATTTGACCGCATCTTCCACCTTCGCAAATTGCGCATGGGCGGAAAAGGGGATGGCGATCAGGGCGGTCAACGAGATGCTGGCAAACAGATGCTTCATACGTTCTCCTGTGTTTGAGGTAAAAACATGCAGCCTTCGACAATTGTCTACAGGCAAGCAGGGAGACATATCATAGCAACCTTCGGTTTTTTTCGCGTAACCGCCAGTTGGGTGCTTGTCCAGAATCGAACAGGTGCCCACGCTTGCCGCAAGAGGGCGCGGAGGGGCAGGCGGGAGAGCGGACGTACAGCGACGTCCGCTCTCGGGGGGCTGTGCGGCAGGATCAGATCTTGCGCGCCAGTTTTTCGGCGTGGCCGATGTAATTGGCCGGCGTCATTGCCAGCAGGCGGTCCTTCGCCTCTTGCGGGATGGCGAGGCCGGTGATGAACTCGCGCAACGCTTCCTTCGAAATGCCTTTGCCGCGCGTCAGCTCCTTCAATTGCTCGTACGGATTCTCGATGCCGTAACGGCGCATGACGGTTTGCACCGGCTCGGCCAGGACTTCCCAGGTTGCATCGAGGTCTTCCGCCAGGCGAGCAGGATTGACTTCCAGCTTGTTCAGGCCGCGCAGGCAACTGTCATACGCAAGCACGGCATAACCGAAGGCGACGCCGATGTTGCGCAGGACCGTGGAGTCGGTCAGGTCGCGCTGCCAGCGCGATACCGGCAGTTTTTCCGACAGGTGCTTCAGCACAGCGTTGGCCAGGCCGAGATTGCCTTCGGAGTTTTCGAAGTCGATCGGGTTGACCTTGTGCGGCATGGTGGACGAGCCAATTTCGCCGGCCTTGGTGCGCTGCTTGAAATAACCGATCGAAATGTAGCCCCAGATGTCGCGGTTCAGGTCGAGCAGGATGGTGTTGGCCCGCGCGATCGCGTCGAACAGTTCCGCCATGTAATCGTGCGGTTCGATCTGGATGGTGTACGGATTGAAGATCAGGCCGAGGCGTTGCTCGATCACGTTCTTCGAAAACGACTCCCAGTCGAAGTCGGGGTAGGCGGACAGGTGCGCATTGTAATTGCCGACCGCGCCGTTCATCTTGCCAAGGATTTCAACCGAGGCGATCCGTTGTGTCGCGCGCTTCAGGCGTGCAACCACATTCGCGATTTCCTTGCCCAGGGTGGTCGGGCTGGCGGGCTGTCCATGCGTGCGCGACAACATCGGCAGCGCGGCATTGTCGTGCGCAATCTCGGTCAGCTTCGCGATGACGCCCTGCAGGGCCGGCAACAGGACGCCGTCGCGCGCCGCCTTGAGCATCATGCCGTGCGAGGTGTTGTTGATATCTTCCGAGGTGCAGGCGAAGTGGATGAATTCCGATGCCGCGACGAGCTCCGGCACATCCTTCACCTTTTCCTTCAGCCAGTATTCGACCGCCTTGACGTCATGGTTGGTGACCGCCTCGATTTCCTTGATGCGCGCGGCATCCGTTTCGTTGAACTCGCTTGCTAGCTTGTCCAGCAGCGCGCCGGCGGTGGCGGAAAAAGGCTTGATTTCGGCGAAGCCCGCGGTCGACAATGCCTGCAGCCAGGCGATCTCCACCTTCACGCGATGATGCATGAAGCCGGCTTCGGACAGGATCGGACGCAGCTTGTCGGTCTTGGCAGCGTAGCGTCCATCCAACGGTGAAAGGGCGGAAAGAGAGGAGAGCGGCATGATAGTGAATTGCGGAGAAGTCAGAAAAAAGCGCGGGAAAACGGCAAAAACGTAGCGCAAATGGATGGAATCCGCCATTTTACCATTTGCGATACGCGCGAAATAACCTCCGGTGTGTGGCGGCGGCCGTCTGTCAGGGCCGTTTCCGTGCGCTGAGGCGCGCTCCCCCAATGCTATAATCGCAAGCAACACTTAATATCTGCATCTATGAAACTCATCGGTTCACTCGCCAGCCCTTTTGTTCGCAAAGTCCGCGTCGTCATGGCGGAAAAAAAACTCGACTACGAGTTCGTCCTGGAAAATGTCTGGGCGCCTGACACCACGATCCAGCAATCCAATCCCCTCGGCAAAGTGCCGTGCCTGGTCATGGAAGACGGCGGGGCGATGTTCGATTCGCGTGTCATTGTCGAGTACCTCGACACGCTCACACCCGTCGGCAAGCTGATTCCGCCCAACGGACGCGAACGCGCCGAAGTCAAATGCTGGGAAGCATTGGCGGATGGCGTGCTCGACGCGGCAGTCCAGGTGCGGCTCGAGCGTACACAACGTCCCGAATCACAACAAAGCCCGGAATGGATGCAGCGCCAGCTGAACAAGGTTGACGCAGGCCTGAAGGCCATGTCCTCGGGATTGAAAGACACGCCCTTCTGCTGCGGCAACCACTACACGCTCGCTGACGTCGCGGTGGGCTGCGCACTCGGCTGGCTGTCGTTCCGCTTTCCGGAAATCGACTGGCGCAGCGATCATCCGAATCTTGCAAAGCTGTTCGACAAACTGTCCGAACGGCAGTCGTTCAAGGACACCATTCCGCAATAAGGCGGCGCGCAAGGCAGGCATGCAAAGGGCAGTCGATCGGATCGACGGCCCTTTGTCGTTGCGCCCCGCGATTCCGGTTCTTAATCACCCATTTGCGCCTGGAGATAGTTCGGCAATCCCATCTTGTCGATCAGCTCGCGCTGGGTCTCGATCCATTCGATATGATCTTCCGTATCGTCGAGAATGTCCTGAAGAATATCGCGCGACACATAGTCTTTTGTCGTTTCGCATGCGGCGATGCCGTCCTTCAGGGTTTGCTGGGCTCCCTGTTCCAGTTTGAGGTCGCATTCCAGCATTTCTGCCGCGTTTTCCCCAATCAACAGCTTGTTGAGGGCTTGCAGGTTCGGCAGGCCATCCAGCATCAGGATGCGGTTGATCAGGTTATCCGCATGCTTCATTTCATCAATGGATTCTTCGTATTCCTTCCTGGCGATCTTCCCTAGGCCCCAATGCTTGTACATGCGGGCGTGCAGGAAATACTGATTGACTGCGGTGAGCTCGCTCGTGAGCTGTGTATTGAGCAACTTGATGATGTTGGGATCACCCTTCATGAATGCCTCGACTGGGAAATGTGGACGGTTTTCATGCGGCAACGCGGATCAAGCCGGTGCTGACTTGAATAGTCATCATAGACGACCGGCTTGTTTTTTCCATCGCAGCGTTCGGATGCATTGATCCGTCGCCGAGGGGGCGGCAGGGGGGAAGGAAGATGCTTTATGCAGCGATTGCAGTGGAAAACATCAGGGGCTGTGCCTCGCGGTCACCTTCTTCAAGGCACTCCCGCAAAACGGTCTTGGCGCAGGAATGGCATTTACCGCAGCAGGTGCCGACGCCAAGTTCGGTGCGCAGCTCCGGCATCGTTGTCATTCCCGAGTCCACGGCTTGACGGATCTTGCGTTCCGAGACGTTGAAGCAAACACAGACAATCATTGATGCACCTTGATGTTTCGGGAAGCCGGATGAAGTGCTCGGTTTGCGTCGTCCAGTCGCCATGAAGATCGGGCTATCGTCAGCCGAGACCGGGAGAGCAAGCACTCTGGTCAAAATCACAAATGAGAACAATTCTTATTCAAATTATTGATCATCTGAAGGGGGATTGCAAGGGCTTTTCGGCAGGTGATGAACATATCGTCGAGCCGCGATGTGATGCATGCTGTCGATATGCAGACCGATCGCCGATTCGCGACGAAGTCGGTATTTACTAAGGGAAACGAGGGGCGAGGGGCAATCAACAAGGGGGGCAGCAGCAGATTCCTGGCGACCCGTTACTCCCCTATTTACGGTTTCTGTCGGACACTCGACAGCGATTGTTATGTTGCCCATCCTCGCGATAGCAACACGCGCGCTGCAATGAGCGCCTTGCACTCGCCGCCGATTGCCTCGGCATAAACCGCAAATCGAGGTGTGGCCGGCCACTAGAAGCGATAATCGGCGTGAAATCCGATGGCACTCCGTTCATGTTGTGGTTGGGTAACCGTGCCGGCCGGAAGACCGTCCTTGCGAAGAATTTCGTCGTTGCTGCGCCGGATACGCATCCAGTCAACATTGATGCCGAACGAGAAATGCGGGAACGCACGCGGGTAGGCAGTCAGGTCGAGGCGTAGTCCCGCCGCAGATTTGGTCGTGAGCACCGCGTCGTCGTACAACTGGTTTTCGAAATGTGCATGCAGGTGTTCGGGGCCTGCCAGGACCATCAAACCTTTCAGCCTGAAATCGGCAGAAGAGCTGCGCCACGCCGTACTGCTTGCCCCGGCGAGCAGCCGCCAGGACGAATAGCGCTCTTTGACGCCGGCAATGCTGCCGCGGCCGAGTACGTGGCGCCGCCATCCGTCATATTCGATTCCTCCGATGAGCGCAGTGGTGTCAGTTAGCTGCCATGACATTTCTGCCGTGATGCGGCCCTGCGTGGTTGCCGTATCCGTTGAAAATGGCACGCCGTTCTGCAGGCGCCCGTCGTAGTCCAGGTTTGCGTCGTAGATGTCGCCGGAAACGCCAAAGGCCCATGCCGCGTCACGGCGCGTTGCTTTCAGGCCAACTCCGGGCAGCCAGCCATGTTCACGGACAAGTTGGCGGCCATTGAGATCCATTTCCCTCATGCGCACATAGCGCGCACCGGTGCCCATGGAGTATTCCCATTGTGCACATGCAGGGACGGCGGTTAGCAGTCCAGCGAGCAACGGAAGAAAAAATTGAAAAGGTTTCATGGCGGCACCATGTGCATTGTAGCCGGAAAATAGGGGACGCTCGCGCGCACCCTATTGATGCAACATGGCTCATGCAACAACGCTCAAGACAGGCTTTTCAGTTCTGCCCAGGTGGTGCTGATGGTGTCGTCCATGGTGCCGTCACCGTTCTTGTCGACACCGAGCTGGACGCTGGTGGCGTTCAGCACCGTGAACCTGAGCGATGAATGGTCGCTCGCGGTGATCGTCATGACACCCTGCGATGGATAGGAACCGCGCTGCTGTTTGAAGTCCGTCGTGGTGCGCACGACATAACTTGCGTTGCCCACGCGCGGGATGTTGCCGCTGACGGTGAAGTCGGAGTGGTAGGTGTACAGGTTCGTCGGGTCGACGGACCCCGAATAGGCATACGCGCTCAGCGTGTAGTCGGTGGTCGATGCGCCGTTCACAACGTGCATTTGCAGCGCATTTCCGCTGCCGGAGAAACTGGCGTTATTGAGGCCGGACTGATTGTAGGCCAGGGCAAGATCGCCTGTTGCCGTATTCGACGTGCCGGTGAAGTTCTCGGTCACGGAAAATGCGTTGAAGGTGATGCCCAGCGACGCACTCCACGCCGACGTTCCGGATGGCGTGCCCATGACACTGTTGAACACAATGTCCATGACGCCATTCATCTTGATCGTGCCTTCCACGCAGTTGCCGGCATTGACGTTGATCCGATCGCCCGACGAGAACGTTGCCGTATTGGCGACCGTCGCCGCAATCGTCGCGCTGCCGCCGCCGCTGCATGGAACGGTTTCCGTGGCCGTGACGCCCACGGCGACGCCGGGCGACGGATGCCTGAGCGCAAAATAGATCTGCTGCACCACGGCGTCGAGAATGCCGGTCCCGTTGCCACTGGTGCTTACGGCGGTGACGATCGCCGGGGTGCTGGTGACCTGGTTATTCAAGCCCTGGGAGGCGGAATAGACCTGGGTGCCGACGTCCCTGGAATTGGCCGATGTAATGGCCACGCCGGTAACTGGCGTCGAACTCCCGGCCTGCCCGCTCGTCGATCCGCTTGTGCCGCCGCCACCGCCGCAGGCGGTCAGGAGAATGGTCGTTACGATCAGCACCGCTGCCGGGATGCGAGAAATCGAGATTGGCATAAATCACCGTTCCTGATGTTGGGGGATGAATCAAACGTCGACGGATGCAGTCGTTGCGGATTGGCAAAACTGCAATGCCTGACATCATAATCAGGAAACGATTAGTGTGGCAATTCTATTAATGCATGGGCGGAGGTAGGAAGAGTTATTCCGCCAGCGCGGCATGGCTGCGGATGATGCCGCCGCCAAGACATACGTCGCCGTCATAGAGGACGGCGGATTGACCAGGCGTGACCGCCCACTGCGCGTCAGGAAAGGCGAGCGAAAAACCGCCGGTACCCGCTTGCGCAAACTCGCAGCGCACGTCTGCCTGCCGGTAGCGCGTCTTCGCATGCAGAGGCCCGGGCGCGGGCGCTTCACCCGCTATCCAGCTTGCCTGCTCCGCGTCAAGCGAAGACGACAGAAGCCAGGGATGGTCGTGACCCTGCACCACATACAATGTGTTGTGTTCGATATCCTTCCTGGCCACATACCAGGCATCGCTGCTGCCCTCGGCATTTTGGTAGGACTTCATGCCCCCGATGCCGATGCCCTTGCGCTGGCCGAGCGTGTAGAAACTCAGGCCCACGTGCGTGCCGACGGTCGTGCCGTCCGGCGTCTTCATGGGGCCCGGCTTGTAGGACAGGTAGCGATTCAGGAATTCGCGGAAAGGGCGTTCGCCGATGAAGCAGATGCCCGTCGAATCTTTCTTTTTCGCGTTCGGCAGGCCGATTTTTTCCGCGATCCGGCGTACTTCCGTCTTGGGGATTTCGCCAAGCGGAAACAGGGTTTTCGATAATTGCGCCTGGTTGAGGCCATGCAGGAAGTAGCTCTGGTCCTTGCTCGTATCGAGCGCCTTCAGCAATTCGAATCGGCCCGATTCGCTCTGGCGAACGCGGGCGTAATGGCCGGTGGCGATCAGGTCCGCGCCGAGCTTCATGGCATGGTCGAGAAAAGCCTTGAACTTGATTTCGGCATTGCACAGTACGTCGGGGTTCGGCGTGCGGCCGGCCTGGTATTCACGCAGGAATTCGGCGAAGACACGGTCCTTGTACTCGGCCGCGAAATTGACCGCCTCGATGTCGACGCCCACCACGTCGGCGACGCTGGCTGCGTCGATCCAGTCCTGGCGCGACGAGCAATACTCCGAGTCGTCGTCTTCC
Organism: Pseudomonadota bacterium; assembly: GCA_021821365.1. Classification (GTDB taxonomy): domain Bacteria; phylum Pseudomonadota; class Gammaproteobacteria; order Burkholderiales; family Burkholderiaceae_D; genus Noviherbaspirillum. The sequence goes on from JAKACN010000001.1 coordinate 27,451, forward strand.
CAGTTCTTCATGAACAGGCCGATGACCTCGTAGCCCTGCTCCTTGAGCAGCCATGCCGAAACCGACGAATCGACGCCGCCGGACATGCCGATCACGATCCGCTTCCTAGCCATTCGGTACCCCGGTGGCGCTTGGATGCGTATAGATCAGCGACAGCGGCGCGCGCTTGCCGGCGAGGTAATCGTCCACGCAGCGCAGGACCAGCGGGCTGCGGTGCTTTTCCTCGCATTCCAGCATTTCTTCGCGCGTCATCCACACCGTGCGCAAGATGCCATGGTCGAGCGGGCGGTCGAGCGCGCGCCCGAGCTCGCCGGCGAAGGCAAAGCGCAGGTAGGTGACCTGGCGCCCGGTACGCGAGGAAAGGTAGCGCGACATGTACATGCCGATCAGGGCCGTCGGCGTGAACTCATGCGCCGCTTCTTCCATTGTCTCGCGTGCAACTGCGTCGATCAGGGACTCGTTGGGGTCGAGATGCCCGGCCGGCTGGTTGAAACGAACGCCATCGCTGGTCTCTTCCTCGACCAGAAGGAAGCGGCCGTCGCGCTCGATGATCGCAGCGACCGTTACAGAAGGTTTCCAGACTTCACTCATAGTATCCCTTGAAGAGGGCGCCATTTTACCGTGCATGGACCGCTTGTGCTGCCTTGGCGGGTGCGGCATGCAGACTGTCGAGAAGCGGAATGATCAAGGTCGGCGCGGAAAACTTCTTGATGTCGCACAATTTTTTCTAACAAGTTTTCAGTGGGAGCGGAAAAATGCCGCTAAATTCTTCCTTCGCCGCTTTTTTCATTTATCCTCTCTGGAAACCGGTAAAAACAGACGAAAAATGCAGGCGCGGAAGTCCTGCCCGGCAAGAGAATAAAAAAGAACGATTGTGCTATTTTTTGATTTCCGTGTAAGATCGGTGTAAGAATTTCAGCATTGGGGAAGTTCATGAAAGTCGGCATATCCGCCGAACCGCGGTCGGACACGTCGTGCGGCCGTATCCCGCGTATCCATCGGAAATCAGCGTGCCGAGATGCCATGCGTTTCGGCGGCAAGGAATTTTGTAATCAGTAGGAGAGAAAATGCAACGCATCATGCTTCGGTCGAAGATCCATCGGGTGGCGGTCACGCAGGCCGACCTGCATTACGAGGGGTCCTGCGGCATCGACCAGAATTTGCTGGAAGCAGCCGACATCAAGGAATTCGAAAAGATCGAACTCTACAATATCAACAACGGCGAACGCTTTTCGACTTATGCCATCAAGGGCAAGCGCGGCAGCGGGGAGATTTCGCTCAATGGCGCCGCCGCGCGACGCGCGCACCTGGGAGATTTGCTGATCATCTGCACATATGCACCGATGAGCGACGCCGAGGTCGAGACGTATGTGCCGAAGATCGTATTTGTCGATGAAAAGAACCAGATCACGGGGCTCAAGAAGTCTCCCGCATGAAGGCGCGAAGTCCTGCCAGGTCCATCCTATTGAAAAAGGGGCGGCAGCAATGCCGTTCCCTCCGCATGAAAATCCACTTTCATAACCACCAAGGGGAAAGCGTATGCCTCTGACAATTGGAGTACCACGGGAAGTCTTCCCGGGCGAAAAGCGTGTTGCAACCGTTCCCGACGTTGTTGAAAAACTCATCAAGCTGGGTTTCTCGGTCGCAGTCGAATCCGGCGCCGGTGACGCGGCCAATTTCAGCGATGAGACCTACCGCGCCGCAGGCGCACAGATCACAGAAGACGCTGCCAAACTCTGGGCAGCATCGGACATCGTATTCAAGGTCCGCGCCCCTAACGCCGGTGAAGTGGCGATGATGCGCGAGGGCACGACACTGATCAGCTTCATCTGGCCGGCGCAGAATCCCGAGCTGATGCAGCAGCTCGCCGCCAGGAAGGTGACCGTGCTGGCTATCGACTCGCTGCCGCGCACGCTGAGCCGCGCACAGAAGATGGATGCGTTGACCTCCCAAGCCGGCGTTGCCGGCTATCGCGCCGTCATCGAGGCAGCCAACGCATTCGGCCGCTTCTTCAGCGGCCAGGTGACGGCAGCCGGCAAGATTCCGCCGGCCAAGGTCTTCATCGCAGGCGCAGGCGTGGCCGGCCTTGCGGCGATCGGCACCGCCGCGGGCCTGGGCGCCATCGTGCGCGCCAATGACACCCGTGCCGAAGTGGCCGACCAGGTGGTTTCGCTGGGCGGTGAATTCGTCAAGGTCGATTACGAGGAAGAGGGCTCCGGCGGCGGCGGCTATGCCAAGGTGATGAGCGAGGGCTTCCAAAAGGCCCAGCGCGAGATGTACGCCAGGCAGGCGAAGGAAGTGGACATCATCATCACAACCGCCCTGATTCCCGGCAAGCCGGCGCCGAAGCTGATCACTGCCGAGATGGTGAAGAGCATGAAGCCGGGCAGCGTCATCGTCGACATGGCGGCCGAGCAGGGCGGCAACTGCGAACTGACCGAGCCCGGCCAGGTGGTGGTGAAGCATGGCGTGACCATCGTCGGCTATACCGACCTGGTCAGCCGCCTGTCGAAGCAATCGTCGACGCTGTACTCGAACAACCTGCTGCGCCTGACCGAGGAATTGTGCAAGACCAAGGACGGCATCATCAACGTCAACATGGAAGACGACGCCATCCGCGGCCTGACCGTCATCAAGGGCGGCGAAGTCACCTGGCCGCCGCCGGCACCCAAGCTGCCGCCCGCGCCGGCTGCCAAACCGGCTGCTGCCGCAGCAGCGCCGACCGCCAAGAAGGGCGGCCACGGGCATGGCGCGGCAAGCGAACCAACTTCGGGCACCACGATGGCGATCATGTTCGGTGTTGCCGCTGCGTTGTTCTGGGCGATTGGCGCCTATGCGCCGGCGGCATTCCTCGGGCACTTCACCGTGTTCGTGCTGGCCTGCTTCGTGGGTTACATGGTGGTGTGGAACGTCACGCCTTCGCTGCATACGCCGCTCATGAGCGTGACCAACGCGATTTCGAGCATCATCGCCATCGGCGCGCTGGTGCAGATCGCGCCACCGCTGACGGCGGGCGTGGAGCGACCGGGTGACATGATCCGCTGGCTGGCTGTGGCCGGCATCGTGCTCACGACGATCAACATGTTCGGTGGTTTCGCCGTGACCCGTCGCATGCTGGCGATGTTCCGCAAATAATAAGAGGGAGCCGATAAAAATGTCTGAAAGCCTCACAACAGTCGCTTACCTGGGCGCGACCATTCTCTTCATCCTCAGCCTCGGCGGCCTCTCCAATCCGGAAACCGCGCGCCGCGGCAACGTGTACGGCATGATCGGCATGGCGATCGCCGTGCTGGCCACGATCTTCGGCACGCACGTCACGACGGCCGGCATTCCGTGGATCATCGTCGCGATGGTCGTCGGCGGCTCGATCGGTCTGTACGCCGCACGCGTCGTGCAGATGACGCAGATGCCGGAACTGGTGGCATTGATGCACAGCCTGGTCGGCCTGGCCGCCACGCTGGTCGGTTTCGCCAGCTACGTCGACCCGGCCGCGAGCGCGCACTTCGCCGGTGCGGAAAAGACGATTCACGAAGTGGAGATCTACGTCGGCATCCTGATCGGCGCGATCACTTTCTCGGGATCGATCATCGCCTTCGGCAAGCTGTCCGGCCGTATCGGCGGCAAGCCCATGCTGCTGCCGGGCCGCCACTGGCTCAATCTCGCGGCGCTGCTGGTCGTGATCTATTTCGGCGGACAGTTCCTGCATGCCGAAACGATCAACACCGGGATGGCGCCGCTGGTCATCATGACGGTCATCGCACTGCTGTTCGGCATCCATATGGTGATGGCGATCGGCGGCGCCGACATGCCGGTGGTGGTGTCCATGCTCAACAGCTACTCCGGTTGGGCGGCGGCGGCGACCGGCTTCATGCTGTCGAACGATCTGCTGATCGTCACTGGCGCGCTGGTGGGTTCTTCCGGTGCGATCCTGTCGTACATCATGTGCCGTGCGATGAACCGCAACTTCATCAGCGTGATTGCGGGCGGCTTCGGTACGGAAGGCGGCAAGCCTGCTCCTGCGGGCGGCGGCGCTGCGCAACCTGCCGGCGAAGTGGTGCCGGTCACGGCTGCCGAGACCAGCGAACTGCTGCGCGACGCGAAGAACGTGATCATCGTGCCGGGTTACGGCATGGCGGTTGCGCAGGCGCAGCACACGGTCTACGAGATCACCAAGCTGTTGCGCGAGAAGGGCGTGAACGTCCGCTTCGGCATCCACCCGGTCGCCGGCCGCATGCCGGGCCATATGAACGTGCTGCTGGCCGAAGCCAAGGTGCCTTACGACATCGTGCAGGAGATGGACGAGCTCAACGACGACTTCTCCGACACCGATGTCGCGATGGTGATCGGCGCCAACGACATCGTCAATCCGGCGGCGCAGGAAGATCCGACCAGCCCGATCGCCGGCATGCCGGTGCTGGAAGTGTGGAAGGCCAAGACCTCGATCGTCATGAAGCGCAGCATGGCTTCCGGCTACGCGGGTGTGGACAATCCGCTCTTCTACAAGGAAAACAACCGCATGCTGTTCGGCGATGCGAAGAAGATGCTGGACGAAGTGCTGGTGTCGCTGAAGGCCGCTGCCTGATAGCGATTGCCGCCAGTGAAAAAAGCCGCGCAGTGCGCGGCTTTTTTATTGCGGCATTTTTATTGCCTGCTGCCGAACAGCATGTGTTCGGCCAGCAATCGCCTGGCGGGTTTGAGCGCATCGACCAGCGCAAGCGACAAGCCCAATGCGGATTGCGACAAGGCGCCATCCGGCGCGCTGGCGAAGATGCGGGCCAATGTATCGGTCAGCGTGATCGTGAGCTTGCGGTCGGTCTGGCGCAGGCGTATGAATTGCTGGAGCATCTCCGGCGCGGCGTCGCGCGACAGCAGGCGCGCAAGTACGGCAGCGTCGCGCAAGCCGAGGTTCATGCCCTGGCCTGCAACCGGATGCAGGGTCTGGGCCGCGTTGCCGATGGCGACGGTGCGCGACGAGACCGCCGCGTGCGCATTCAGGCCGAGCGGAAACGCGGCGCGTGGACTGGTCTTGGTGAAGCGGCCCAATCGGGAGCCGAATGCGCGCTGCAGTTCCGCGAGGAATTCCGTGTCCGGCAAGGCAGCCAGGCGCGCCGCATTCGCCGGGCGGGCACACCAGACCATGGCGTAGCCGTCATCCTGCGGCAGCAGCGCAAGCGGCCCTTCATCGGTAAAGCGTTCGAAGGCGCGATGCGCCACCGGCTTGCTGCACACGATATGGGCGATGATTGCGGTCTGCTCGTAGTCGCGGCTCACCGATTTCACGGCTTGTTCCGAGAACACGCCACCCTCTGCCTGCACCATGATCCGGGCAGTGAGAGACCTGCCATCGGAACAGCGCAGTTCGACTGCATCGTCGCGTTCGATGGAGGAGGCAACCTGTAGCGGGCGCAGCGTCACGATATCGTTTCGCTCAGCCAGCGCCGCCAGTGTTGACACCAGCGTGCCGTAGCGAGCCACGTAGCCGAGCGCGGGCACGCCGTATTCCTCGCGTTCGATCACCGTGCGGCCGAAGTGGCCGCGGCGGGATACGTGGATCTGGTGGATGGCGTCGGCGGCGATCGGCCAGGCACCGATGTCTTCGAGAATCTGACGGCTGCCGTAGGAGAGCGCAATCGAGCGCGGATCCTGCGACACCGCATCAAGCGGCTTGGCGTCGACCAGGACAATGCGTCGGGCGGGAGCGTCATGTTTGACGAGCAGCAGCGCCAGCGCCAGTCCGACCGGACCGGCGCCGCAGATGGCAATATCGAAATCCGTCGTTGCCATCGCCTCAATGTTTCATTACGGCTTCGATATCGGCGACGGTCTTGGGCGCGGCAGCGGTGATGATCTCGCAGCCGGATTCCGTTACCAGCGCATCGTCTTCGATGCGGATGCCGATATTCCAGAAATGCTCCGGCACACCGGGCTCGGGACGGACGTAGATGCCGGGTTCGACTGTCAGCATCATGCCCGGCTGCAGCACGCGCCAGGGCTTTTCCCCCTGCAGCACGCTGGCCTCGCGATATTCGCCGACGTCATGCACATCCATGCCGAGCCAGTGCCCGGTGCGATGCATGTAAAACTGGCGATAGGCACCTTTCTCAATCACGTCCTCCAGGCTGCCCACCTTGTCCTTGTCCAGCAGGCCGGTGTCGAGCATGCCTTGCGCGAGCACCCGCACGGCTGCATCATGGCCGTCCATGAAACGCTTGCCGGGACGCGTCTCTGCGATCGCGGCGGACTGCGCGGCGAGCACGAGCTCGTACAGCGCCTTCTGCGGTCCGCTGAACTTGCCGTTGGCAGGGAAGGTGCGTGTGATGTCGGAAGCATAGCTGTCGAGTTCGCAACCGGCATCGATGAGGACGAGGTCGCCGTCCTTGATTTCCGCGTCGCTGGCGCGATAGTGCAGTACGCAGGCGTTGGCGCCGGTGGCGACGATCGAGCCGTACGCGGGGTATTGCGAGCCGTTGCGGCGGAATTCATGCAGCAGCTCCGCCTCCAGATGGTATTCACGCAGGCCGGCGCGGCAGGATTGCATCGCGCGGCGATGCGCTTCGGCGGAAATGGCGGCGGCGCGCTTCATGATCGCGATTTCCTCCGCATCCTTGACCAGCCGCATTTCGTCCAGCAGCACATGCACGTCGTGCACCACCGATGGCGCGACGACGCCGGCGCGCGACTGCATGCGCACCGCCTGCAGCCAGCCTTGCACCTGTTTGTCGAGCTTCCTGTCGCTGCCCAGCGCATAGAAAAGCGCAGACGCGTTCGCCATCAGCTTCGGCATTTCGGTGTCCAATGCGCTGATCGGATACGCCGCATCGAAGCCGAAGGCCTCGCGCGCGGCTTCCGGTCCGTGACGATAACCGTCCCAGATCTCGCGCTCGGGATTCTTCTCCCGGCAAAACAGGATCGCCTGACTCTTTTCGCCCGCCACCAGGACGATCACGGCCTCCGGTTCGTCGAAGCCGGACAGGTAGTAGAAGTAGCTGTCATGGCGATACGGATAGTCGCTATCGCGGTTGCGCATGACTTCGGGCGAGGTCGGCAGGATGGCGATGCCGCCGCCCTTTTCCTGCATCTGCTTCATCAATGCGGCGCGTCGGGCTGCATACGATTTCATGGGCGTTCCTTTGCGTAGGGCTCACCATTGAGTTGCGCCAGCCGCTCCGGCGTTCCAACGTCGGTCCAGTCGCCGCGATACACTTCGCCACCGACCTGGCCACGCGAGGCGTATGCGCGCAGGATGGGGGCGATCTGCGCAGATTGTCCCGGGTCGACGGAATCGAAAATCTCCATCCGGTACACGCCGATGCCGGAGAACGTGTAGCGCGGCTCGCCTTCGTTGTCCACCGAGAAGCTGTGCAGCGCGAAGTCGCCTTTCGGATGGTGCGGCGGGTTCTTCACGAGGTACAGCCAGGCGACGTCGCGCTTGTCGCGCGGGTGCGGGTTGCCCCACATGTCATTGTCCTTCAGCACGTCCGTGACCTGCTCGAAATCGAAATGCGGGCAATAGATGTCGGCGGCGATGGCGATGAAGGGCTCCTCGCCCAGCAGGTGGCGCGCCTTCGCGATGCCGCCTGCGGTTTCGAGCGCGGTGCCTTCGGCTGAATAGGCGATGCGCGCACCGAAGCGCGAACCGTCGCCGAGCGCCTCCTCGATCATGTGGCCGAGGTGCGCGTGATTGATCACGACATCGGTGATGCCGGCGCGCACCAGGTTCAGGATGTGCCAGACGATGAGAGGGCGGCCGCGCACTTTCAGCAGCGGCTTAGGGCATTCGTCGGTCAGCGGGCGCATCCGCTCGCCGCGTCCCGCAGCGAAAATCATGGCTTTCATGCTTGCGATATTCCGGTTCTTGCCGCGTCAGAAGGTATAGCCGACCGACGGCGCCTTGTCTTCCAGTTCATCCAGCAGCCGGATCAGCGGCGCCAGTGCGTTGTAGCGGCCGGCCGCCTTGCGGGTGTATTCCATCACCAGCGGCAGGTCTTTCAGGTAACCGTCCTTGCCGTCGCGGTGATACAGGCGGGCGAAGATGCCGAGCACCTTCAGGTGGCGCTGCAGGCCCATGAATTCGAAGTCGCGGTAGAAAGCGTCGATGTCGGGATTCACCGGCAGCCCGGCACGGCGCGCGCGTTCCCAGTAGCGGATGGTCCAGTCCAGCACCATTTCTTCATCCCACTGGATGTAGGCGTCGCGCAGCAGCGAGACGAGGTCGTAGGTGATCGGGCCGTACACCGCATCCTGGAAGTCCAGGATGCCGGGATTGCCCCGATCGAGCACCATCAGGTTGCGCGAATGGTAATCGCGATGCACATAGACTTGCGGCTGCGCCAGATTGTTGGCCAGCAGGGTGTCGAACACCTTGTTCAGCGTTGCGGTCTGTTTCTCCGTCATGGCGACGCCGAGGTGCTTGCCGACATACCATTCCGGGAACAGCATCAGCTCGCGATGCAGCAGTGCGCGGTCGTATTCCGGCAACACGTCGGGCCTGCTTTGCGCCTGGATCAGCACCAGGGCATCGATGGCGTCGAGATAGAGCTTGTGCGCGGTGTCGTGGTTGAGCTGGTTCAGGTAGGTGGTCGAACCCAGATCGGAAAGCAGCAGGAAGCCGCGCTCGACGTCCTTTGCCAGCACCTTGGGCACGGAAGCCCCGGTTGCGCCGAATACCTCGGCGACATGGATGAACGGGCGCACGTCTTCGTGCGGCGGCGGCGCATCCATCAGGATATAGGTGGCGCCGTCGGCTGCATCGGCACGGAAATAGCGGCGGAAGCTGGCGTCGGAGGAGGCCGGGCGGATCGACTCCGGCAGGAGCTTGATATCCGGCACCGTGGCCAGCCATTCCTTCAATTGGGTTAGACGAAGATCAGTGGGGGTATTTACAGACATGAAACTACCTGAGGCCTTTGGGTGATGAGTTCCCATATAATAAGGGATTCAACCTGAAAATGCGCCTGCCAACCCTCTTTTCATGAACCGGTCCCCAGCATTTCCCCCTTCGCAACGCCTGCTACGCATCCTGACCGCCGCCATTGCGGCAGCGTCGATGCCGACGCTTGCTTCGGCGCAAACAGCGGCGAAATCCTCGCTGGCAAAAGACAAGGACCAACCGGCAACGATCAGCGCCGAACAGATGACGGGCAGGCCGGACCGGGAAGTGCATCTGGAGCGGGATGTCGAAATCACACGCGGTTCGACTGTCATCAATGCCGATCGGGCAACCTATCGCGTTCCCGAGGACCAGGTCGAAGCGGAGGGACATATCCGCATGCGCCGCGACGGGGACCGCTACACGGGGGACGAACTCAAGCTCAAGATGGAAGCGCAGGAAGGCTATGTGCTGCATCCGACCTACCGGCTGGAGAAAAACAACGCGCAGGGCAAGGCGGAGCGCCTCGATTTCGAAGGGGAGGACCGCGCATCCGTGATCGAGGGTTCCTACAGTACCTGCGAAGGGCCGGACCCGGACTGGTACCTGAAATCGAGCAAGCTCGATCTGGATGCCGAGCGCGACGAAGGCTACGCGCACCGCACCACGGTGTATTTCAAGGATGTTCCGATCCTGCTTGCGCCGGGCATGTCGTTTCCGCTGTCGGACGCGCGCAAGACCGGCCTCCTGCCGCCGACCATCGGCACCACCAACAAGGGTGGCCTCGAACTTACGCTGCCTTATTATTTCAATATTGCGCCCAACCGGGATTTCACGCTCTATCCGAAGCTGTATGCGCGGCGCGGCCTGCAACTCGGCGCGGAGGCGCGCTATCTCGGCCAGGGCTATGCCGGCGAAACCAGGGCCGAGGTGTTGCAGAACGACCAGATCACCAAGACCAACCGCTACGCGATCTCGTCCACCCACTCGCAGACGCTGGCGCCCGGCTGGAGTTTTGGATGGAACGTCAACAGCGCGTCCGATAACGATTATCCGAGCGATTTTTCGCGCACCATCACCACCGCATCGCAGCGCCTGCTGCTGCGCGACGTCGCGCTCAACTATGGGGCAAGCTTCTGGAACGCGACGCTGCGCACTTCCAACTTCCAGGTCCTGCAGGACCCGGTCGTGCCGATCACGCATCCTTACGACCGCATGCCGCAACTAAGCGTCCATGCGGGCCGTCTCGATGTCAACGGCTACGACTGGACTGCCGATTCGGAACTGACGCGTTTCACCCATCCGAATTCCGGCTTTGTGCAGGGCGACCGCTTCTTCGTGAATCCGCGCATTGCCTATCCGATCATCCAGCCCGGTTATTTCTTCACGCCGAAGCTGTCCCTGCACGCAACCAAATACAGCCTGCAGAATCCAACACCGGGTGCGTCGAGCGACCTGTCGCGCGTGCTGCCGACCATATCGATGGACGGCGGGCTGATCTTCGAGCGCGATGCCAGCTTTTTCGGCAACGCCATGACCCAGACGCTGGAACCGCGGCTGTTCTACGTGTACACCCCGTATCGCGACCAGAGCGCATTTCCCAATTTCGACACGGCGGAGGCCGACCTCAGCTTCGCGCAGCTGTTCAGCGAAAACCGTTTCGTCGGCAACGACCGGATCAGCGACGCCAACCAGTTGACCGCCGCGATGATCACGCGCTACATCGAACCGACCGGCGCCGAGCGCATGCGTTTCGCCATCGGCCAGCGTTTCTATTTCAGCGAGCAGAAGGTGAACCTGGGGCAGGCGCGCAACGAGAGCCGCTCGGACCTGCTGCTGTCCCTGTACGGGCAGATCAGCCCGAAACTGAGCATCGACAACAATGTCCAGTACAGCCAGTCGCTGCACTCGATGAGCCGCGCCAATTACGGCGTGCGCTGGCAGCCGAAACCGAAAAGCGTGCTCAACCTGCAATATCGCCGCGACCGCGTGAACAAGCTGGAACAGATGGAGATGTCGGCGCAGTGGCCCTTCGCCAGCCGCTGGTACGGCGTCGCCCGTGTCAACTATTCGCTCCCCGAGAGCAAGGTGGCGGAAGGTCTGCTCGGTGTGGAATACAAGGCCGACTGCTGGGTCTTCCGCACGGTCGGCCAGCGTATCCCGACGGCGACCGGCGAGGTGACCACGGCATTGTTCTTCCAGCTCGAACTGAACGGATTGACGCGCCTCGGCTCCAACCCGCTTGACGCGCTCAGGGCCAGCATCCCTGGCTACCAGATGGTGAATCAACCCAGTAACCCTTGACGAAGATGTTACCCATGAAAAATCTCCCGATCGCGCGCAAGGCCGCGCAACCCATGTCACGCATCCGGCTGGCAGTCGCCTTGTGTGCCGCGATCGGCATGCTTCCCGGCGCCGGCGCGCAGACCAGGCCCGCGGCAAGCACGCCGGCGCAAACGGCGAAGGCACCGCGCATTTATCTTGCCGATGCCATCATCGCCGTGGTCAACAACGAGGTGATCACCCGCCAGGAACTGGTCGAACGGATGCGCCTTGTCGAGCGCCGCATGAAGAATCAGGGCATCGCCTTGCCGCCGGAACCGGAACTGCAGCGCCAGCTGCTCGAACGCATGATCGTCGACAAGGCGCAGATGCAATTGGCCAAAGAAGATGGCATTCGGGTGGACGACACCATGCTCGATCGCGCTGTCGCCCGCATCGCGGAGCAGAACAAGATGTCGTTGCCGGAATTCCGCACGCAGCTTGAGCGCGAGGGCACGCCGTTCGCGAAATTCCGTGAAGAGATCCGCGAAGAGATCATCATGCAGCGCCTGCGCGAACGCGAAGTCGACAACAAGATCCAGATCAGCGAGTCGGAAATCGACAACTATCTCGCCGCCGAACAGAGCGCGCAGGCGCAGCAGGAGTACAACCTGTCGCATATCCTTGTGCGCATTCCCGAGAATGCCACCGCCGAGCAGATCGCCGAGCGCCGCAAGCGCGCGGAAGGCGTCTTGCAGCAAATCCAGGCGGGCGGCGACTTCGCCAAGCTGGCCGCGACGTATTCCGATGCCACCGACGCATTGAGCGGCGGCGACCTGGGCTGGCGCAATCCGGATCGCCTGCCGCAGCTGTTCGTCGACGCGATCGCGAACATGAAGCAAGGCGATATATCGCCGATCCTCAAGAGCGGCAACGGTTTCCATATCCTGAAGCTGTCCGGCAAGCGCAGCCCGAGTGTCATGAAGGGGGCCGGCGCGGCCGCCGTGCAGCAGACGCATGTGCGGCACATCCTGATCAAGGTGAACCAGATCGTGTCGCCGGCGGATGCGAAGCGCAAGCTGCTGGAGCTCAAGCAACGCCTGGACAACAATGCGGCCAAGTTCGAGGACCTGGCCAAGCTGTACTCCAATGATCTTTCCGCTTCCAAGGGCGGCGATCTCGGCTGGATCTATCCGGGCGACACTGTGCCCGAGTTCGAGCGCGCGATGGATGCGCTGCAGCCGGGCCAGGTCAGCGAGCCGATCGAATCGCCCTTCGGCTATCACCTGATCCAGGTGCTCGAACGCAAGAAGGACGACGTTTCGCCGGAGCGCCAGCGCCTGCTCGCGCGCCAGGCGATCCGCGAGCGCAAGCTGGAAGAGGCGACACAGGACTGGCTGCGCCAGCTGCGTGACCGTGCCTATGTCGAATACCGCTTCGACGTCGGCGATGCACGCTAAGCGGCCGGTGGCGCTGCCGTGAAGTCCAGACCGACCATCGCGATCACCTGCGGCGAGCCCGCAGGGATTGGCCCCGAGATTTCCGTCAAGGCGGCGTGGGAATTGCGCCACGCCGTCCATGCCGTGCTGATCGGAGATGCCGCGCTGCTGTCCATGACGGCAGCGGACATCGACCCCGCCATCAGGCTGTCGGCGATCTCCACGCTCGCATTCCGCAACAGCGGGCTGCCTCATCTGCCGCAGGACAGGATCGCCGTGATAGACTGTCCGCTGCTGGAACCTGCATTACCTGGCAAGCTGGACAAGCGCAATGGCAAGGCAGTGCTGCAGACGCTGGACGTCGCGATCCGCGGCGCGATGCTGAAGCAGTTCGACGCCATCGTCACGGCGCCGCTGCAGAAGAGCACGATCAACGACGCCGGCGTACCGTTCACCGGGCATACCGAATATCTGGCTGAGAAGACCAACACGCCGCAGGTGGTCATGATGCTGGCCGGTGGCAAGCCCCTGATGCGTGTCGCGCTGGCCACCACCCACCTGCCGCTGAAAGACGTGGCGGCGGCAATCACCGTCGACGGCCTGATGCGCACCATCGAGATCGTGCATCACGACCTGCAGCGCAAGTTCGGCCTGCCGCAGCCGCGCATTCTCGTCACAGGCTTGAATCCGCACGCGGGCGAAGGCGGTTACCTCGGTCGCGAGGAAATCGACGTGATCACGCCGGTGCTGCAGGCGGTGCAGGCAAAGGGTATCGACGCGCGCGGGCCGTATCCCGCGGATACCCTGTTCCAGCCGAAATACCTGGAGCAGGCCGACTGCGTCCTCGCGATGTATCACGACCAGGGGCTTCCGGTGCTGAAGTTCGCCAGCTTCGGTCACGGTGTCAACATCACGCTTGGCCTGCCGATCATCCGCACTTCGGTGGACCACGGTACGGCGCTCGACCTTGCGGCGGCAGGCCTCGGCCACGCCGACCATGGCAGCATGCTGGAAGCCGTCAAGGTGGCGGCGCAGATGGCGGCCGCTTCTTCTTCAGTCATTCAATGAAACATATCCCGCGCAAACGTTTCGGCCAGAACTTTCTGACCGACCAGGCGGTGCTGCACGACATCATCCGCGCCATCAATCCGCAGCCCGACGACACCATGGTCGAGATCGGCCCCGGCCTTGCGGCGATGACCCGCCTGCTGCTCGAATCGCTGAAGCAGTTGCACGTGGTCGAACTCGACCGCGACCTCGTCGCACGCCTAAAGAAAAGTTTCGATCCCGCGCGTCTCATCGTGCACGAAGGCGATGCGCTGCAATTCGATTTCGCATCGATTCCCGCCGCATCCGGCCGCAAGCTGCGGGTGGTGGGCAACCTGCCCTACAACATCTCCAGTCCGCTGCTGTTCCATCTCGCGCAGATCGCACCGCAGGTGCAGGACCAGCATTTCATGCTGCAGAAGGAAGTGGTGGAGCGCATGGTCGCCGAGCCCGGCAGCAAGACCTACGGCCGGCTGTCGGTGATGCTGCAGTGGCGCTATTACATGGAACTGTTGTTCGTCGTTCCGCCGACAGCGTTCGATCCGCCGCCGCAGGTCGATTCCGCCATCGTGCGCATGATCCCGCTCGCGCAGACGCTGCCCTGCGACGCGTCGACGCTGGAGCAGGTCGTGACGAAGGCCTTCTCGCAGCGGCGCAAGGTGATCCGCAACTGCGTCGCCGGCATGTTCACAGAAAATGATCTGATCGACGCCGGCATCGATCCGCAGGCGCGCCCTGAAACGGTGCCGGTCGAGCAGTTCGTTGCCTTGGCAAACCGGCTCTCGGGGTGCTGACAATTATTTGTCCAGGAAAGACACGAAAAACACGAAAGACACCGAAAGAATCAGAATCGTTTTTTCGCGTTTTTTTCGTGTCTTTCGTGGACAAAATAAAACGAACTTAAACCACCCCGAACCAGCCGAGCAGCGCACCCACGCCCAGCATCCAGAGCAGCGGCATCCTGGTGCGCCAGATGACCAGCGCCGCGACGGCAGTCAATAACCACAGGCGCCAGTCCGTTGACGGGTTGTTGTGGGCGCTGGTCAGGATCCAGCCCGTGGCGATCAGTAGGGCGATGACGATCGGCGCCATTCCCTGCTTGAAAGCGCGCACGGCGCGCAGGCTGCGGTTGCGATGGCCCCATTGCGCTGCAAGGAAGGTGAGCGTCGTGCTGGGCAGCATCATGCCGACCATGGTGAGCAGTACGCCGAGCAATCCCATCGGGATGCTGCCGGTGTTGATGCCGACATGCCAACCCATCAGCGCGACGAACAGGACGTTCGGCCCCGGTGCCGCCTGGGCGAGCGCGATCGATGCGTTGAATTGCGTGTCGGTAATCCAGTGCTGTTCGTCCACGAGATAGCGATGCATGTCGGGCGCGGTCGTGATCGCGCCGCCGACGGCCAGCAGGGACAGCGACAGGTAATGCAGGAAGAGCTGCGCCCAGTCGCTCCACTGCATGACGAGAGACGATGCACCGCTCATGGCTTGAGCTTGCGGTAGGCCAGCACAAAGGCAATCACGCCGAGGCCGGGCAGCACATAGGCGAGCGGCCAGCGCAGCAATGCAATCGCCACGAAGCAGGCAATGCCGAGCGCGATGCAGGCCGGTAGTCCGAGCGGGCTGGTCCTGAGCGCGCCGAACAGCTTCAGACCGGTCGCCGTGATCAGACCGGCGGCGACCGCACCCATGCCGCGCAGCGCACCGGCCAGCGCGGGATGATCCGCGAAGCGCGAATAGAACAGGATCAGCAGAAGCACGATGATGAGAGGTGCCACCAGCATGCCGGCAAGCGCCGCCAGGGCGCCGGGCAGGCCGAAGTAGCGGCCGCCGATCATCAGCGACAGGTTCACCACGTTGGGGCCGGGCATGATCTGCGCAACGGCCCATTCCTCCACGAACTCTTCGCGCGTCATCCAGCGCTTCCTCTCCACGATCTCGTGCTGCACGATGGCGAGCACGCCGCCGAAGCCTTGCAGCGCCAGCAGGGAAAAGGAAACGAACAGGTCAGTCAGCGATTCGGGGCGGGGATGGTCGGTTGTAGGCGGGGCTTCCATGAATCGATCGGCCCTTTTACTCGGACTTGCGTTCGATCAGTTCGATCTTGTAGCCATCCGGGTCCTGCACGAAGGCGATAACCGTCGCTCCACCCTTGACCGGGCCGGCCTCGCGGGTGACAACGCCGCCCTGCGCCTTCACGTTGTCGCAGGTCTTGTAAGCGTCTTCCACGGCGATCGCGATGTGGCCATATGCCGTGCCGAGATCGTACTTGTCGACGCCGTAGTTGTAGGTCAGCTCCAGTTCGGCGTGTTCCGGGTTCTTGCCATAGCCGACGAAGGCGAGCGTGTATTGCTGTTCGGGGCGGTCGGTGGTGCGCAGCAGGTTCATGCCGAGCACCTTGGTGTAGAAGTCGATGGAGCGTTGCAGGTTACCGACCCGCAGCATGGTGTGGAGAATGTGCATGACTCTTTCCTGTTGTTGTTCAGAATATCGGCAGGGTTTCCGGCCCGCTCTCGCGCAACACGCGCTTTGCCGACTGGAATTCAGGGAACACCGATTGCACCGTGGCCCAGAAGCGCGGACTGTGGTTCATTTCGCGCAGATGCGACAGTTCGTGTGCCACGACATAATCGATCATGGGCAAGGCGAAATGGATCAGTCGCCAGTTCAGGCGGATCCTGCCTTCGGCAGTGCAGGAGCCCCATTGCGTCGCGGCGGAAGACAGGGCGAACGACTGGTAGCTGACGCCGAGCTTTTCCGCGTAGACCGGCAGGCGTTCCGCAAAAATGCGCCTGGCTTCGGCCTGCAACCATCCTTGGACCCGATCCTTCAGCTGTTGTTCGCCGGAGTCGGGCGGCAGGCAAACCGTAAGCTCGCGTGTGTCCGCATCAAAGGCGATACCGACGGATTGCGCGGCAAGGATGCGAAGCGTGAGGTCCTCGCCAAGATAGGGCAGCTTGGCGCCATCGCACCATTGCATGTGCGGTTGCAGGCGGCGCGCCGAGCGTTCGCGCCGTTCCGTCAGCTTGGCGAAAATCCAGCGCTGCTTTTCGCGGATGGCGCTCTCGATCTCGGCTACGCTCACCCAGCGCGGCGCGGTGATTCGCAAGCCGTCGTCATCGATCAGGAAGCCGATCGAGCGGCGCCTGGAGCGCAGCAGGCGGTAATCGAGGATGTGCGCGCCGACCTGGATGCGTCGCCGTCCCTGTGGAAGAGCGGTCGAGGGTGGTGTGGCAGGCGAGGGCGTCAACTGCAGCGGCTCTCGCTGCGGGACGAAGGCCGATCCCGGCGCCTGCTGCGGCGCCGGCTGATCGATCTTCGGTTGCGATGAATGTTCGGGAGAGAAGAAGTCGAGCTGCAGCGCGAGCTGTTGTGGATCAGGCGGAGTCTGGCGTAGCAGCTTCAAGGGAATCCGTGAGATTGTCTTTTGAATAAATTCCGGGCGAGGAAATCACCCGCATCTCAGATTCTATCCAATTTTCAACTTGTTGCATGAGCTGTGCTGCGGTCAGGCCTTCGGGGGAGATCGGTTTGCCGATCGATACTGTGATCACCCCGGGCTTCTTGATGAAGGAATTCTTCGGCCAGCATTCGCCCGCGTTCATGGCGATGGGCACGGCCACCGTATTGGTCTCCACCGCGAGCCGCGCGCCGCCGCCCTTGTACTTGCCTTTCTTGCCGACGTGCGAGCGCGTACCTTCCGGGAACATGATGATCCACAAGCCATCCGCAAGGCGCTTTCTGCCCTGCTCGACGACTTGCGCGAAGGCGTCGCGCGTATTGCCGCGATCGATCGGGATCATGCGCAGCAGGGCGATGCCCCAACCGAAGAAGGGAATGTACAGCAGCTCCTTCTTGAACACATAGACCAGCGGGCGCGGCATGGCGTACAGGAAGAAAATCGTCTCCCAGGCGGACTGGTGCTTGGACAGCAGGATGGCGGGCGAATCCGGCAGGTTTTCATAGCCCTTGAACTGATAACGGATGCCGCAAATCGCCTTGGCGGCCCAGATCACGAAACGGTTCCAGAACGAGGTCAGGAAATAGCGCTTCCTGTACGGAAGCGGTGCGAACAGGAAGCACATCGGCGCCCAGACCAGCGTTGCGAGGATCATCAGCAACACGAAGAGGAGCGAGCGCAGGAACGGAATGATGTTGGACATCGAGTCTCCAGTCATGGCGGAAACGGTTCGGTCGGCGCGCGTCAGGCGGCCTCGGGAACGTCCGCATTCGTTTTTAACAGGTGGTCGACCACGGCGGCGAGGTTGGGATAGACGGTCGTGCCCGGCGGCAGGCCGCCGGTTTCCTGTGTCTTCTTCCCCTTGCCGGTCAGGACCAGGTACGGAATGCATCCCGTCACGAAGCCGGCCTGCAGGTCGCGCAGCGAATCGCCGACCGTCGGCATGCCTTTCAGGCTGACGCCGAAGCGCTTGCCGATTTCCTGCAGCATGCCGGGCTTCGGCTTGCGGCAATCGCAGTTGTCGTCCGCCGCATGCGGGCAAAAGAAAACCGCATCGATGGTGGCGCCGACCTGCTTTGCGGCGGTATGCATCTTTTGGTGAATCGCGTTCAGCGTCACGATGTTGAACAGGCCGCGCGCGATCCCGGACTGGTTGCTGGCGACGACCACGCGATAACCGGACTGGTTCAGGCGCGCGATCGCTTCGAGCGACCCCGGAATCGGCATCCATTCATCCGGCGACTTGATGAACTTGTCGGAGTCGAAATTGATGACGCCGTCGCGGTCGAGGATGATCAGTTTCATGTCCAAATGCTCGGTTGGTGTGGCACGTCCGGCGCTTACGCCGCCAGCTTCGAAATGTCCGCCACCCGGTTCATCATGCCATGCAGCCCGGATAGCAGCGCGAGACGATTGTTGCGCAATTGCTCGTCTTCTGCCATCACCATCACGTCATTGAAGAAGGCGTCGACATCGTTGCGCAGATGCGCCAGCGCTTTCAGGGTGCCGGTATAGTCGCCGTTGGCGAATGCCGCATCCACACGCGGCTTCAATTCCGTCATCGCCGCATGCAGGCCGGCTTCGGCAGCTTCCTTCAGCAAATCCTTCTGCACGGCGCCGGCAGCCGCTTCGGTCTTCTTGAGGATGTTGGTGATCCGCTTGTTGGCCGCGGCCAGCGATTCGGCTTCCGGCAGCGCGGCGAAGGCGTGCACGGCGTCGAGTCGCTCGACAATGTTGTCCAGGCGATCCGGATTTTGCGCCACCACCGCCTCGATTTCGTTCGGCGCATAGCCGCGCTCGCGCAGCAGGCCGCGCAGGCGGTCGAGCATGAAGATAAAGACTTCCGCAGTGGTGTCCTTGAAATTGGCGTTGCCGGCAAACAGCTGTGCCGCGTCGCGCAGCATGCCGTTCAGCGACAGCGGCAGGCGCTTCTCGACCAGCATGCGCAGCACGCCGAGCGCGTGGCGGCGCAATGCGAACGGGTCCTTGTCGCCGGTCGGCTGCAGGCCGATGCCCCAGATGCCAACCAGCGTTTCGAGCTTGTCGGCCAGCGCTACCACGGTGCCGGTTTGCGTCGAGGGCAAGGCGTCGCCGGCGAAGCGCGGCTGGTAATGTTCGGAGGCAGCAAGGGCGACTTCGTCATGTTCGCCGTCATGGCGGGCATAGTAGGTGCCCATGATGCCCTGCAGTTCGGGGAACTCGCCGACCATGTCGGTCAGCAGGTCGGTCTTGGCCAGCAGCGCGCCGCGCTCGGCTAGTGCGACGTCGGCATGCAATTCCTGCGCGATCTTGCCGGCCAGCGTCTTGACGCGTTCCGTGCGCTGCGCCTGCGTGCCGAGCTTGTTGTGATAGACGACGTTGGCAAGGCCCGGCAGGCGGTCGGCGAGTTTTTTCTTCTTGTCCTGCTCGAAGAAGAACTTGGCATCCGACAGGCGCGGGCGCACCACGCGCTCGTTGCCGCCGATGATGTGCTGCGGATCGGCTGTCTCCAGGTTCGAGACGATCAGGAAACGCGAACGCAGGCGGCCATTGGCATCGGTCAGCGCGAAATATTTCTGGTTGGTCTGCATCGTCAGGATCAGGCATTCCTGCGGCACGGCCAGGAAGTTTTCCTCGAACTGGCAGGGATACACCACCGGCCATTCGACCAGCGCCGTTACCTCGTCGAGCAATGCTTCGGGCATCAGCACCTTGTCGTGACCGGCCTTCTCCAGCAATGCGGCGCGGATCTTTTCCTTGCGTGCGTTCACGGAAGGAATCACCTTGCCTTGCACCTCAAGCGTCGTTTCATACGTTTCCGCATTCGGGATCGCCAGCTCGCCTTGCGACAGGAAGCGGTGGCCCAGGGTCGAACGGCCGGCGGACAGACCGAGGATGGCCACCGGCACTACCTCGCTGCCATGCAAGGCAATCAGCTTGTGCGCCGGGCGCACGAATTGCACCGTCGAGCCGTCAGGACGCTGGTAGCTCATCACCTTGGGAATCGGCAGTTTGCCGATGATATCTTCCAGCACGGCTTCGAGGCCGCTGTGCAGGGTCGAACCGGGCGCGGTATAGGTGTAGAAGAAGCTCTCCGCCTTGCCGTCCTGCGCGCGCTCGAGGTCGCTCAGCTTGAGGTCTGGAAAGCCGAGGGCGGCAAGTTTCTTTGCCAGCGGCGGCGCGGGATTGCCTTCCTTGTCGAGGGCAACGGCGACCGGCAGCACTTTTTCGCGGATCGATTTGTCGGGCGAGTTGGGGCGCACCCTTGTGACCGACACCGCGAGCCGGCGCGGCGTGGCGAAAGCGGTAAAGGTGGAATCAGGCTCGACGAAGTCGCGTGCCTTCAGGCCGTTGAAAATGCCGGCGGCAAACGCATCGCCCAGTTTGGCCAGTGCCTTGGGCGGGAGTTCTTCGGTGAGCAGTTCGACTAACAGTGTTTGGTTCATATTCTTTGCAGTCCTGACGGCGAGGACGAAATTCAGGGTTCTATCCGGCGGCAGGTTCCCGCTGTCGCGGAAACGACGGCATTACGCCACTTTGCGCGCATCCCCGCACATCGGGAAGCCCAGCTTTTCGCGCGACTCGAAGTACGCCTGCGCGACCGCGCGCGACAGGTTGCGGATGCGTCCGATGTAGGCTGCGCGCTCGGTCACCGAAATCGCGCCGCGCGCGTCGAGCAGGTTGAAGGTGTGCGCCGCCTTCAGGATCATCTCGTAAGCCGGCAGGGCCAGCGGCACTTCCAGCAGGCGCTTGGCTTCGGATTCGTAATTGGAAAACAGCGAAAACAGGAATTCGGTGTTCGAATGCTCGAAGTTGTAGGTCGACTGCTCGACTTCGTTCTGGTGGAACACGTCGCCGTAGGTCAGGCGCTTGGTCACCCCATGCTCTTCCCATTCGGTCCAGATCAGGTCGTATACATTCTCGACGCCTTGCAGGTACATCGCGAGGCGCTCGATGCCGTAGGTGATTTCGCCCAGCACCGGCTTGCAGTCGAGGCCGCCGACCTGCTGGAAGTAGGTGAACTGCGTGACCTCCATGCCGTTGAGCCAGACTTCCCAGCCGAGGCCCCATGCGCCAAGGGTCGGGTTTTCCCAGTCGTCCTCGACGAAGCGCACGTCGTTCTGCTTCAGGTTCAGGCCCAATGCCTCGAGCGAGCCCAGATACAGGTCAAGGATGTTTTCCGGCGCCGGCTTCAGCACCACCTGGTATTGGTAGTAGTGCTGCATGCGGTTCGGGTTTTCGCCATAGCGGCCATCTTTCGGGCGGCGCGACGGCTGCACATAGGCGGCCCGCCACGGCTCCGGGCCGATGGCGCGCAGGAAGGTCGCGGTATGCGAGGTGCCGGCGCCGACTTCCATGTCGTAAGGCTGGAGCAGGGCGCAGCCTTGCGCATCCCAGTACTCCTGCAGCTTCAGAATGACTTGTTGAAATGTTAGCATCGTATGGTGGCCTTCCTGCGCGTCGGCGCAGGACGAGGATGGTGAATGGTGGAAACTCGCTAAAACCCTAGATTTTAGCGGTTTTCAGAGGCCTTATGCGCATTCTTGCGGTCAGCCCGACCGAGCATGCGTGCGGCGGCAAGCAGCAGGACCGCGCCAGCCAGCGCGAGGATATTGCCGTAGCGGATGTAGGGGGTGGTACCTTCGTAACCCTGCACGCTGACCGTCAGCACGCCGCGCTGGAACGACGGCAGGCGGGCGACGACTTCGCCCTTCTGGTTGATGACGGCGGTTGCCCCGGTGTTCGTCGCGCGCAGCATCGGGCGGCCGGTTTCCAGCGCGCGCATCTGCGAAATCTGCAGGTGCTGGGGCAGGGCGATCGAGTCGCCGAACCATGCAATATTCGACATGTTCAGCAAGATCGTCGCCTGCGGTATGCCGGCGGTTCCGCCGGCGGCCAGTTGCGCCGCGATTTCCTCGCCAAACAAGTCTTCGTAGCAGATGTTCGGCAGGATCCATTGATCGCGCACGGCAAACGGCTTCTGCAGCAGGTTCCCGCGCGTGAAATCGCCGAGCGGGATGTTCATCATCTCCACGAACCAGCGCGCACCAAGCGGAATGAATTCTCCGAAGGGGACGAGATGGTGCTTGTCGTAGCGATACGTCGGCGCGTTCGCCCTGGGCGACAGGCCGACCATGCTGTTCGCATACAGCCCCGGTCCGTCGCTGACCGGAATGCCGAGGGCGATGTGGCTTTTCGACTGTCGCGCGAAGGTCGACAGCAGGTCGAGATAATCCGGCGGCAACTGGCTCGACAGCAGGGGGATTGCCGTTTCCGGCGTGGCGATCAGGTCGGCCGGCTCGCGCGAAATCATGCGGTAATAGAGCGAGAGCGTTGTCTCGATCTGGTCGGGCGCGAACTTCATTTCCTGGGGCACATTGCCTTGCAGCAGACGCGCGGAAATCGGGCTTCCGTGCGGGGAGGTCCAGGCGATCGACTTCAGACCGAATCCCGCGGCCAGCAGCGTTGCTGCCAAGGCCAGCGGAAGGCGCTTTGCGGGCAGCAGCGCGAGACAGCCGGCGATGATCCCGGCAATCCAGGCCAACCCGTAGACGCCGACGACCGGCGCAAAGCCGGCGAGCGGACCGTTCGTATGCGCATAGCCGGAACTGACCCACGGAAAACCGGTAAATATCCAGCCGCGCGTCCATTCCGCCAGCGTCCAGAGCGACGGAAAGACCAGCAGCAGCATCGTCGATTCCGACAAGCCCCAGCGTTGCTTCAGGCGCACGCCGCTGCCCAGCGCGATTGCTGCGAAGGTGCTCAATCCGAAGGCGAGCAGGGCGACCGCAACGACCGCCATCCAGCCGGGCAGGCCGCCGTAGCGGTGCATGCTGATGTAGAGCCAATGAAAACCGGCGGCCAGCCAGCCGAAGCTGTAGGCCCACCCGATCCACTGTCCTTGCCGGAACCTCTGCGCGTGGGAGGCCAGCCGGAATACCAGCGCCAGCGTTACGATCTGCAATGGCCACAGGCCGAACGGCGCGAAAGCCAGCACGTTGACGGCGCCGGCAACGAGGGCGATGAACGAAATCAGCAGTGGGGACGAGGCAGGAGAAAAGAGCTTGTTCACGCGATCAGGAGCGAATGGCTTTGTCTTGTTATTGATTGTTCGGCTACTGGCCAGGCCGGCAAGTCAGCGCGCTGATCTGCCGGCGTGGCGTTGCGAGCGTGTCGCAGGAGGGTCAGGACGTTGCCTGCGCATCCTGCTCCGGAAGTTTTTCCACCAGCAGCACATGCACCTGCCGCGCATCGGCACGCAGCACTTCGAAGCGCAGGCCGTCGATATCGAAGATATCCCCCTTGCGCGGCACGCGCCCGAGGTGGTTGGCAACCAGCCCGCCTATCGTATCGACGTCTTCATCCGAAAATTGCGTGCCGAGCGTTTCATTGAACTGCTCGATCTCCGTCAGCGCCTTGACGCGCCAGCGCAGGCCGCGCGCGCCGTCCCTGACCGGCAGGATGTTGTCTTCTTCCTCGTCGAAGTCGTATTCGTCCTCGATGTCGCCGACGATCTGTTCCAGCACGTCTTCGATCGTGATCAGTCCGGCGACGCCGCCGTATTCGTCGACCACGATGGCCATGTGATTGCGGTTGGCGCGGAAATCGCGCAGCAGCACGTTCAGTTGCTTCGATTCCGGAATGAACACCGCCGGGCGCAGCATGTCGCGCACCTCGAAGGATTCCTCCGCGTAGTAGCGCAGCAGGTCCTTTGCCAGCAGGATGCCCACCACCTTGTCGCGGTCGCCGTCGATGGCGGGGAAGCGCGAGTGCGCCGTTTCCAGCACCAGTGGCATCCACTCCTCGATCGGCTTGGTGATGTCGATGGCATCCATCTGCGAGCGCGGCACCATGATGTCGCGCGCGGACAAATCGGATACCTGGAACACGCCTTCGATCATCGACAGCGCGTCGGCATCGATCAGATTGCGTTCATGGGCCTCGTGCAGAATCTCGAGGAGTTCGGCGCGATTTTCAGGTTCGGGGGAAATAAGTGCGGTCAGGCGTTCGAACAATGACCGGTGCGGTTTGGTGTCAATGAGCTTGTTGGCACCACTAGGGTGATCTTGCATATGGCGGAAAGCCGTCGTTTTAGGTGGGTATAGCATACAACAAATGCGCCTCGAAACCCAAAAAGGCCCAGGTGCATCTTGCCGAAAATTCAATGTCACTGATAAGGGTTTGGCTCGCCGAGGTTTGCCAGGATTTCAATCTCGATCTGTTCCATTTCTGCAGCTTCCTCGTCGGTTTCATGATCGTAACCCTGGGCATGCAGCACGCCATGCACCACCAGGTGCGCGGCATGCGCTTCCACGGATTTTTTCTGTTCCGCCGCCTCGCGCTGCAACACCTCGGTGCACAGGATGATGTCTGCCTGCGTGACTTCGCTGTCCTCGTCTTCCGTGTAGGCGAAAGTGAGCACATTGGTAGCGTAATCCTTGCCGCGGTACGCGCGGTTGAGCGTCCTGCCTTCGTCGGCGTCGACGAAGCGGATGGTCAATTCCGCCGGTGCAAACAGGGCGGCCTGCACCCACTGGCGCAACTTGTTGCGCGGAATGGATTCTTTCAGGCGAGGGTCCGCGTATTGAACGGATAGCGTGAGCTTATTTTTTGGCGGCATTTTTTACGGATGCGCTTTTTGGCGTGGCTGCCTCGTAAGCATCGACGATGCGCGCGACCAGGGGATGGCGCACGACGTCGGCGCTGGTGAAATGGGTGAAGGCGATGCCGCGCACGTTACGCAGAATGTGGACAGCATCGACCAGCCCGCTCTTTTGCGTGCGCTGCAAATCGATCTGCGTTACGTCGCCGGTGACCACGGCCTTGCTGCCGAAGCCGATGCGGGTCAGGAACATCTTCATCTGCTCGGGCGTGGTGTTCTGCGCCTCGTCGAGGATGATGAACGCGTGGTTCAGCGTGCGTCCGCGCATATAGGCGAGCGGCGCGATTTCGATCACCTGTTTTTCGAACATCTTCTGCGTGCGGTCGAAGCCGAGCAGGTCGTAGAGCGCGTCGTACAGGGGGCGCAGGTAGGGATCGACCTTCTGGGTCAGGTCGCCGGGCAGGAAACCGAGGCGTTCGCCGGCCTCCACCGCCGGGCGCGTGAGGACGATACGCTTGACCGCGTCGCGCTCCAGCGCATCGACCGCGCAGGCCACGGCGAGATAAGTCTTGCCGGTGCCGGCAGGGCCGACGCCGAAGGTGACGTCATGCTCGAGGATGGACTTGATGTACTGGTTCTGATGCGGCGTGCGGCCGCGCAGGTCGTGCTTGCGTGTCTTGAGTGCAGGCCCGGCTTCTTCGACTTGTACTTCCTCGGTTTTCGCAGTCTTTCCTTCCTGCGTCACCGCGCGCTGCTCGACCAGGGCCAGCTGAACGTCCTCGACGGAAATCGTCTTGTCGGCAATCTGGTAGAAATTTTCCAGGAGTTCCACTGCGCGTGGCGCGTTGCCGCCACTGATGACGAATTTTTCGCCGCGACGGAAAATGGTCACGTCGAGCGCAGCGGAAATCTGGCGCAGGTTTTCGTCCATCGGTCCGCACAGATGTGCAAGCCGCTTGTTATCCAGCGGTTCCGGGGTGAAATGATGCGGCTGGGCAGGAATTTTGGTTTTCAAAAGTGGTGTCGACCCTGTTCAGATTCACTGTTTGATGACTAGTTCGCCACGCAGCGAGTGCGGATAGGCGTGCACGATGCTGACGTCGATTAACTGGCCGACCAGGCGCTGCGCGTTCGGCCCGCCGTCAAAGTTGACGACGCGATTGTTCTCGGTGCGGCCTTGCAGCTCCTGCGGATTCTTCTTCGCCGGGCCTTCCACGAGGATGCGCTGCACGCTGCCGACCATCTGCTGGCTGATCTTCAGCGTGTTGGCTTCAATTCGCTCCTGCAGGCGTTGCAGGCGCTTGAGCTTGACTTCGTACGGCGTATCGTCCGGCAGGTTGGCTGCCGGCGTGCCTGGGCGCGGGCTAAAGATGAAGCTGAAGCTGTGGTCGTAGCCGATGTCGTTCACCAGCTTCATCAATGCCTCGAAGTCCGCTTCGGTCTCGCCGGGGAACCCGATGATGAAATCGCTCGTGACGCAAATATCCGGGCGGATCTCGCGCAAACGGCGAATCACCGACTTGTACTCGAGCACCGTATAGCCGCGCTTCATCGCCATCAGGATGCGATCGGAACCGTGCTGTACCGGCAGGTACAGGTGGTTCACCAGCTTCGGCACCTTCGCATACGTGTCGATCAGGCGCTGCGTGAATTCCTTCGGATGGCTGGTGACGAAACGAATGCGCTCGATGCCGGGGATTTCGGCGACGTACTCGATCAGCAGCGCAAAGTCTGCGATCTCGCCGTCGGCCATCTCGCCGCGATAGGCGTTGACGTTTTGTCCGAGCAGCGTGATTTCCTTTACACCTTGTTCCGCCAGGCCGACGACTTCGGTCAGCACATCCTCGAAGCGGCGCGATACTTCCTCGCCGCGGGTATATGGCACCACGCAATAGCTGCAGTACTTGCTGCATCCTTCCATGATCGAGACGAAGGCCGTCGCGCCTTCTACCTTGGCCGGCGGCAGATGGTCGAACTTTTCGATCTCGGGGAAGCTGATGTCGACCTGCGCGCGTCCGGTTTCGCGCCGCTGATGAATCAGATCGGGCAGGCGATGCAAGGTCTGCGGCCCGAACACGACGTCCACGTAGGGAGCGCGCTTGACGATCGCTTCACCTTCCTGTGAAGCCACGCAGCCGCCGACACCGATCACCAGGTTGGGCTTGGCCTGCTTGAGTTCGCGCAGGCGGCCGAGGTCGGAAAATACCTTCTCCTGCGCCTTCTCGCGCACGGAACAGGTGTTCAGCAGGATCACGTCCGCATCTTCCGGCGTATCGGTTTTGACGACGCCTTCGGCGGCATTCAGCACGTCTGCCATCTTTTCCGAGTCGTACTCGTTCATCTGGCAGCCGAAGGTTTTGATAAAGACTTTTTTCGGCATGAGCTATCGGGCAGGGCTATTTGTCTGACTGCCAATCGGCTGGCGCGCCTCGTCGGCGGTCAGGATCCAGACGCGATCAATGTCACCCTGCGCATCTTCGGTGTAATTGACGACCAGGTCGCTGCCGCGCAGCGAAGCCGGCATCTGGATCAGGTTGTCCTCGTTCCAGATCCGCGCACCGGGTGACAGTTGGCGTGTCCGGCCTTCGATGACGATCTGCGGGTACGGAGCAGGAGACATCGTGCCGCGCTTCGCGCTTGCCGGGAATGGCCGGTCAAGCGCAAGCGCCGGAATCGCGATGACAGCAGACAAGAAAAAAATGAGGAAGGGTCGTTGCCACATCTCGTACCCGTTTGGTCTCGAAAGGGCCGGTCATTATACACCGCGCCCTGGCGCATCTGATGACGGAACCGGAATGCTACGCACGTCCACCAATGCGGACCCGGCTGCGCTTGCCAGGTTGGGACGACGCGTGACCTTGCAACATGACACAAGTTCAATAATAATCTTAATCGATTGACAATTATCAAAAACGAAATTATCGTTGCCGCTAATTTGTTAACCATTTTGCAATTCAAATTGCAAAACTCACATCAAAACCGCAAGCATCCGGGGAGCAAATTGATGACGTTGTCGCGCTTACTTCTGCTGGTTTCACTTTCGGTCGCGGGACCGATTCAGGCAATTGCCGAACCGCGGATACAGCCGCCCCCGGAAAACGCCAGCGTGGACAAGCGGGCTCTGCAGGAAATGTATGGCGGCGTCGTGACCGATGAGACGGTCACCGTGGCCGGGCAGGATTTTTACCAGTACTTCGTGACGGCCTGGCGTGAGCGGGACCTGAGCGAGCGCTACGCGATTTCCATTCATGAACGGCCATCGCCCCGGTGGGGTACCCGGGTCTGGATCGAATATGCGCAGCGCCGGGTTTTCCAGGCACAGCTGCCAACCGGACGCGCGGGAATCCGGGCACTCAGCGAACAGGCAGTGGAAATGGCCTATCAGAAGGTGGCTGATATCGAGGTTGAGCGCCTGCTGTTCCGCGATGCGGACATGGGCGCTGACGAAATATAAAAGCAAACGGAGGAGAGGCATGACTTGCAGAAAAGCCGCGTTGCGGCGGGCGACGCTTTGTGTGCTGTCATTGGCATGTTGGCTTGGCATTTCCGGGGCGCAAGCGGGTGAGCTGATCTATACCCCGGTCAATCCCAGTTTCGGCGGAAGTCCGCTGAACGGATCGGTACTCCTCAACGCAGCGCAGGCGCAGAACAAGACCAAGGATCCTGATGCGCCACCTCCTCCCAAGAGTACCCAGCAGACATCCCTGCAGCAGTTCAACGACATTCTCGAGCGCTCGGTGCTAAGTCGCCTGGCATCCGCCGTGACGTCGAATATCATCGGTCCGAATGGCCAACTGGTGCCGGGCACCATCAACACGGGGGACTTCACGGTCCAGATCTCGGATCTCGGCGGTGGCCTGCTGCAGGTCACGACAACGGATCACGCAACCGGCGCGACCACCTCGTTCCAGGTGGGGCAGCAATGAACCTGTTTCCCGTGATGCGAGCGGCAGTCCCGCTGCTCGCGGCGCTGCTCGCCGGCTGCGCCACGCTGCAGGCCCCGTCCAATCCTGCAGACAACGCCCAGTTGACACCCGCCACCAGGATCACGCGGGATCTGCTGCGGCTTCCCGAACCCAAGGGCAAGGTCGTGGCCGCTGTCTACGCCTTCCGCGATCAGACTGGCCAATACAAGCCGTCGCCGGACAGTTCCTTCTCCACGGCAGTGACCCAGGGCGCGGCATCCTTGCTGGTGAAAGCGCTGAGAGATTCTGGCTGGTTCACGCCGGTGGAGCGGGAAAATCTCCAGGATCTTCTCACCGAGCGCAAGATCGTGCGGGCACTCGAAACGCCGCAGGACAAGAACGCACAGACGCACGTCATCCTCCCCGCGCTCATGCCTGCCACGGTACTGATCGAGGGCGGCATTGTTGCCTACGAGAGTAACGTGCGTACCGGGGGTGCCGGCGCGCGGTACCTGGGCGTTGGCGGAAAGACGCAATACCGTGTCGATCAGGTCACCGTCAACCTGCGATCCATTGACATACGAACCGGCCAGATCCTCAACAGCGTCTCAACGACCAAGACGATCTATTCCTATGAGCTTTCCACCGGCGTGTTCCGTTTCGTGAATTTCAAGGAGCTGCTCGAACTGGAGGCTGGCTATACCCGCAACGAACCATCGCAATTGTGCGTGAGGGAGGCCATCGAAGCGGCAGTCGTCCATCTCACCGTGCAGGGCTTGAAGGACAAGGTGTGGGCGCTGAAGGACCAGAAGGACTGGAATTCCCCCGTTTTGCAGGCCTACCTGAAGGAAAGCAACGATTACTTGAACCAGGTCGAGGGCGATGCGCCGGTATCGAAGAGTGCAATCGACTCGACAACGACAGCAGGCCTCAATCCGGCAGCAACAAACAGGGAGTGAATTCATGAAAAAAAACGGTACCCGGGCACGTCGGTCCCAGTGCTGCGCAACGATGCTCATCCTGGCTCTTGCGCATGTCGTCGCGCATGCAGGAGACCTTGCGCCCGGATCGGAATTGGGCGGCGCAGAGTTCGGCGGCAGTAGCCGCGGTTCGGTCGCGCAAATATCGCAAACCGGCGAGCGCAATGAAGCGGCCATCAGCCAGCAGGGCGCATTTCATTCGGGGCAGATCGTCCAGCTCGGCAACGGCAACGAGGTCAGCACCGTGCAGCGTGGCGACGCAAACCAGTTCGTGCTCAGTCAGTCGGGCAGCGGCAATGAGCTCGCGCTCACCCAGGCCGGGCGGGCGAACCAGGCTTTCATCGCGCAGGGCGGCGACGGCAACCACGCCATTGTCGAGCAGCGCGGGAACTCGAACACGGTGAACCTTCAGCAAGGTGCGCTCAGCCCCAATCTCACAGTGCAACAGATTGGCAACGGCATTGCAGCAAGGGTGATTCAGTATTAAGGGCACTGGATCGCGCAGGTAATTCCGCCCTTTTCTTCAGAGGAGAATAAATTGAAAACAAAACTGACAGCATTGGCGTTCGCTATCGGTATTGCCTATGCAGCGTCGCCTGCGTTTGGCCAGGCGATCATTTCGTCGACCGGTTCGGGCAATGACGCTTACATTGACCAAAACGCGTCCACCGGCGCGTATGCATCGATCACGCAAAACGGCAATGGTAACGTTGCAGGCATTCCGGGAGCGACCCCGAGCGATGCGCCGGTCGCCACCGGCATCCTGCAAAAGAACAGTACAGCAGTCAATGCCGTGCTCGATCAGACCGGCAACACCAACACTGCCAGCATCACGCAAGACACGGCAACCAACAGCAATGCGTCTTCCAGCCAGTCCGGCACCTCGAACCTCGCAACCACCTCGCAGATCGGGGATACCCAAAGCTCCCAGGTGATCCAGTCCGGCACAGGCAACTCGGCCAGCGTCACGCAAAGCGGCGCCAACCAGACCGCATCGGTCAGCACGACCAATTCGACCAACGCCAGCGCCACGATCAACCAGGTCGATGGCCTGACGACGGGGAATGCGGCGACGATCAGCCAGGACTCGGTCTATCACCAGGCTGCGACCGTCAATCAATCCGGCAATGCGCAAAACGCGACCATTACGCAAAATATCGGTTCGAAAGAGGGCAGCGCGGTCGTCACGCAATCCGGCGATACCAATACCGCCAATGTTGTGCAGACCAATACCTGGTTCAGCAATGCCTCCGTGACGCAGATCGATTCGCATAACACGGCCAGCGTTACCCAGGGGCCGCTCGCCGATGCCAGCACTGCAAGCGTATTCCAGTCCGGCACCAACCAGAACGCCACGATCAGCCAGTCCGGAGGCACCGTCTTCCCGGGGGGAGGCTCCGTGCAAGGCGATTACCTGGCCACGATCACGCAATCCGGCGGCTTCAGCAATACCGCAACGGTCACGCAGTCCAACGGTTACCACGACGCGGCGACCATTACCCAGTTCGGAACGCATGATCAAGTCGCGAGCGTGACCCAGTCGGGCAATGACAGCAATGCGACCATCACGCAAAACGGCGGATCGCATAACGGCAGCGCCGCCGTGACTCAGGCTGGTCATAGCAATACTGCCACCGTTCTGCAAACGAATACCTGGTACAGCAATGCCACCGTCAACCAGAATGGTTCGTTCAATACGGCCAACCTGACACAAGGTGGCCTGGCTGATTCCAGCACGGCATCGATCGGTCAAACCGGCAACAACAACGCAGCGACGATCCAGCAAAGCGGTGGCCTGGTGAACGTGGGCGGTGGCTCGATCCAGGGGCTGTACCAGGCAAGCGTCACGCAATCGGGTGACAACAACATCGGTACGGTGACACAGACGAACGGCTATAACGACGTCGCAACCATCAGCCAGGACGGCACGCTGAACAACGCATCCATCGGCCAGGACCACGCTTCCAATTCGTTGGCACAGATCAGCCAGACTGGCAACAACAATGATGCGTCGATCGGCCAGTCGGGCGGCGATGCACTTTCCGGCAGCGTCACCCAGACTGGCGACTGGAGCTATGCGTCGATTGCCCAGGCCGGCAGCGGCAGCGTGGCCAGCATCCTCCAGAATGGCGATGGTGCGAGCCTTGCAGCACGTAACACCGCAGCGATCCTGCAGACCGGCAACGGCTTCGTGGCATCGATCAGCCAATCCGGCAATACGAATCATGCGGCCATTTGGCAGCACTAAGTTTTTCTAGTACAGGTAGTACAAGGTAAGAACCTGGCGGGCGAATTTTCGCCCGCCTTTTTGGCTCCAAGAATTCGAGGAGAACAGAATGGTCGCGGACGCAAGTTTGCACGTATGGCTGGATACGCAGGCAAATATGGGGCAAACCTTGTTGGTGCCCTACGTGAAGAGCGTGACAGAACGACAGATCAGTTTCCGGCTCGATGTCATTCAGCGCGGCGGCTCCGGTACGTCGCGAATCAGCCAGCAAGGCCTGGTGAAGGCCGCAGCGGAAGCGCCCACGTCCCTGGGACGAGTTGCGCTGGGAGCGCAGAACAACGCGCAATGCAGTATCGAGCTTCAACTGAAAGAAAACGGTCACGAACTTGGCGTCTACCACTTCGAGTGCCCTCGCTAGCATGCCGCACTCAGCCGGCCCGCATTCGGGCCACCGGATGCGGTGGTGCCGCAAGGGAATGGGGCGCTGTGTCCAATAACCGGTTCTCCGGGCCTGGATCTCGTGGAGTTCGACGCGCAACGGGTAACGGGCTTCTGCCAGCCGGCCGTAGGAGTCATAGGCATAGTGCCGCACTTGCGCCATGCGGCGGTTGGCATGCCCGCTTTCCAGCAACTGGCCTTCGGTGTTATAGCGGCTGTATAGCAGAGTTCCCAGAAGCGACACGGCCCATACCTGGCGACCGGTGCCGTCGAAACTGACGCGCATGAGCGGATTATAGGCTTTGCCGTCGTGATAGCCGGTTTCCACCGGATTGCCGAGCGCGTCGTAACGCGTCTCCTGCGTTACGCCGTCCGCCGTCATCGCAGTCAGTTGATTTAAACAGGACCGTTAAAAATCCGTTTCGATCTTATTGCCGGTTTTCCTGTCGATGTACCAGCCGGGACGCACGACCTTGCCATTGAATATCTTGGCTTCACGGAAGTCGCCACCTACTCCCGAATAAACAGTCGCAGCATACATGGCCTGACCAAACTGATCCCGCTTGTTTGGGTCGTATCCCGGCCTGCGCTCGATGTCCCAGCCCAGCAGCGTGCCTTGCCTGCTCATGCGAAACTTCAGCCGCAAGCTTCCCTTGGGATCGCGCTTGAGGTCATCGATCACCTCTTGTGGGATGCGGGATCCGACTTCGATGACCTCGTCGCCGATGATGTCGTCCACGTAATCGTCGTAATTCTTCGGTCCGGAGCCGACCTTTCCAGTGCGCCTCCATACAATGCGAACGTGCTCTGGTATGGGACCATTCATCGCCAGGCGAACTTCATTTCTAAGCGTTTGATGGGCTTTTCCATAAAACGGCCGTGAAAGGCCAACCACGTAGAAATTCACTCCCAGAAACTCCTCCCCCTTCATCGCGTCGACCTTGAGCTCGTAGCCGATGTCTCCGAACCTGGCCAGCATGCGCTGCTGTGCCGGCGTGTACTGGCGAGGCGGCTCCCCTCCGGCGGTGCCGCAGGCGGTGGTTGTCCCGGCGGCGAGCAGGATCGCCATCAGCGCTTTTATCCAGCGCGGACCCGGCGGCAAGAACAAGCCGGAGTCCTGCCGGGACTGTTTTACATGTTTCGATAGCTTCATTGTGTGTCCTTCGTTACGGTAACGCCGCCACCTTGGCGGCACAGCTTCCCTGGGTGTCGCCCACAAAGCAGTAACCATGCTGGCGCAGCCACTGCAGGTAAGCTTCCACGTCCACGGTCCCCGTGTTGCTACCCATTGTGCGCGCATCCTTGGGGCCGCCCCAGTTGAGTTCCTCCATGCTGCGCGGCGCATAGCTGATGAACTGGTGCGTGTCGGCATTGGTCATGCTGCTGTTGCCAAATCCCATCGTGCGCTGCTTGCTGCCCGAGACGGCGCCGACGACCTGACGATCTTCCGGCGCACCCAGATAGGGAACCGGAGGGGCGTTGGGGTCGGGGTTCGGCGTGCTGGGATAGGTGGATTGCCATTTGTTCGGGTCGCCGTACACGATGTTCTTGCTTGGATCGTGCAGCACCGGGTTGCCAGACGGCAGCGGAGACACCCTATCGACATTCATTTTTACACCAGCGTCCTGTGCCTGACGAACCATCCAGTTCAGTGCCACCAGCGACAACTGATCCTCTCCAGCTGCATACCCTCCGCCGATATCCGCATGCGCGCCGAGAAACCCCATTTCCAGGCGTACCTTCCCCGGCGTGCTGCTGCTCTGGCCGATGGACTGTAGCGGAAAGCCGCCCCAGTGCATGCTGTGCGGCTTGGGATTGCGCAGCATGAACTCGGCCTTGCTGCTGCTGCGATACTCGTTGAGCGCCACGGCTTGCACCACATGGCTGAATTCTCCGGGGATAGCCATCTGGTAGGACTGTCCGGAGAAGTTGGTGGACAGCACCGTGTCGAATAGGCCCATGAAGCGGAAGTTGACCTTCTGGCATTGCGCGGCACCGGTTTCCGGATCGTTATAGCGATACGCGCCATTCTTGGTTGCGGCGGTGATCATATTTGCAAACTGGCGAGCCTCAGCCGCACCCCGGCTAAAGCCAACGATATCGATGTCCATGCTCTCGTTGTCGGCCATCGCATTGGCCTCCTCCTGCAAGTACAACATCATCCGCTTGATCCGCGCCGGCCCCGAATAGTTGCCGCCCATATCGTTGACATACAGGGGATCAAAGGGCGTAAGCCAGTCCAGCAGCTTGCCCTTGGCGTAGGTGTCGGGAACGATGTCGCCGTGCTTGACATCCTTGTGCACGGTGCCAACGCCGCTGACGTAACGTGCATTACCATCGTCATAAGCTTCCGAGAATCTCCACACATTTGAGTAGTTACTGTCCTTCATCGCCGGATCGTTCATGTCATTGCTATTCCCCGTCCCATCAAACGCAAACAGAACCAACCCGCTCGGATCAATGTACCTGAGCGGATTATGCGCCACGTACGCATACGGATTGGGCCCGTCCGGTGTGCCCAGCGGGTCCGGCGTCAGGTAGCGCCCTCCCTGCGGATCGTAGTAGCGCCGGCCGTTGTAGAACAGCCCTGTTTCCGCATCCTCATACTGCCCCGGCAGACGCAGGTGCAGCGTGAAGCCGTGGCCGACGATGCTCGCCTGGCCGGACGGCTGGTAGCGCGCTCGCCATACCAGTGCGCCGTCCTGCGCGGTGGCTGCCTCGATCGCACCGAGATGGTTCGCGTGCAGCCAGACCGTTTTTTCATCGTCGGCAAACCAGGCATGTACGATCGTCGCCAGATCATGGGCAATGCGGCTGACGGCGTCCCGCTCTTCGCCCTGCGGCGCCGTGCCCTGCGGCGTGTCGATCACGGCGACCGGTTGCTCGGCCAGGTAGACGTACTGGCGCTTGATGCTGCCCTGGCCATCCAGTTCGGCCGCCAGCTGTTGATCGCGGTACAGGTAGTACGTCGTGCCGCCGCTGTCCTTGGCAATGCGCTCGCCGCGATGGTTGTAGGTATAGCGTGCGAGCGTTTTGTCGTGTTGCCGCACTTCGAGCAATCGGCCCAGCGCATCCCAGCGGTAGGCGCGCTCGCCGATACGGCGCGGCTGGCCGTTGACGTCGTACTCGCTAATCTGCCTGTCCTGGCCGAGCCAGCGATGGGTGCCGGCCTGGTACAGCGCCTTTTCGGTGTTCGTCTTCAGGTCGCCCTGGTCGGCGAGGTCTTGCTGGCTCAATAGCCGGCGCCCTTGCGCGTCGTAAAAATAGCGGCTGGCCTGGACGGTCTGCTTTTCGGTTTGCACCGCGGCGATCAGCCGGTCATCGCGGTCGTAGGCATAGTTGCCTGCGGCCGGCGCACCGGCTTTCTGTTGCAGATGCAGCAGGTTGCCCTGTACATCCCACAGGTAGCGCAGGTCGAGAACGGCGTTCGGCTCTTCCGGCAGGCCTAGCGCGCCGGGTAGCATGCCCGGTTCCGGCTTGCCCGGCGGTTCGCTGGCATTGGCCGCCGCGATCAGCCAACCGACTGCGCTGGCGGTCTTTGGCAAGGCCGACGGTTTGTCGCCGTCATGGCGATAGACGATGCGTGCCAGGACGCCTTCGCGGCTTCTCTGGTAATCGGCCTCGATACCGTTGCCCGCTGTGTAGTGCTGGATGCCGACCAGGTCGCGTTGCAGATCGGCCACCAGGGTCTTGGCCGGCAACAGCCATTGCAGCCAGCTGGTCTGAATCCGGCTGCGCTTGACAGCCACTACCTGGCCTTGTCCGTTGCGCTCGTAGTCGAGG
The DNA here is from genome assembly GCA_021821365.1 of Pseudomonadota bacterium. GTDB lineage: Bacteria > Pseudomonadota > Gammaproteobacteria > Burkholderiales > Burkholderiaceae_D > Noviherbaspirillum. The sequence continues at coordinate 63,443 of JAKACN010000001.1, forward strand.
CGGCTGCCGTCGGGCAGGGAGACGCTTTGCAATACACCATCGTCGCCATAGGCATAACGCGTGATGCTGGTGATGTCGCTGCCGTCGTTGCGTTTGATGCGCACCGTCCTGGCAACCAGCAAGCCATGCTCGTCATACCGGTATTGCTCGCTTTGGGAGGGATGCTCGAGCGCGACGAGGCGCCGGCCCTGGTAGCGCCAGACGGTCACACTGGCCTGGCCGGTGGTCTTGTCGGTGATGGTCTGCCGCGCGATGCGCCCGGCGGCATCGTATTCATAGGTCGCCCGATTGCCTTGCGCGTCCGTGCTTCCAATCAAATGGCCGGCTTCATCGAATTGCTGGAGCGTTGTGCCGCTGTCCGGGCTGATCGTGGCGATGACGCGTCCAAAGTCGTCCGCCAACCTGCGCATCGGGGCGCCGCCGTCGCCGCTCCGTGGCTGCACGCTCTCGTGAGGCCGTCCGAGCGCATCGAGGAAACGTACCGGCCGCCCGCGTTCGTCATACTCGATCGCCACGCGCATGCCACGGCTATCCCTGGCTTCTGCCAGTCGGCCGTAGGAGTCATAGGCATAGTGCCGCACTTGCGCCATGCGGCTGTCGGCATGCCCGCTTTCCAGCAACTGGCCTTCGGTGTTATAGCGGCTGTACTGCAGAATTCCTAGAAGCGACGCGGCCCATACCTGGCGACCGGTGCCATCGAAGCCGAAGCGCATGAGCGGTTTATAGGCTTTACCGTCGTGATAGCCGGTTTCCACCGGATTGCCGAGCGCGTCGTAACGCGTCTCCTGCGTTACGCCGTTTGCCGTCATCGCAGTCAGTTGATTTTGCGCGTCATACGTGAAGACAGTTTTGCGGCCTTGCATGTCGCTTGCTTCAACGACACGGCCGGCGTCATCGTAGCGGACGGTGCTCTTGAAGTCGCCTGGTGCAATCATGGCCGTCACAGCCTTGCCGTTGCTGTCCCATTCAAGGCGGATGACATCCGAATCTGCCGGGCTGTTGGTGGGTCCATTGCGCAGAGGCCCGTCAATGGAGGTGAGCAGGCGGCGGCCGTTGAGTTGGGTATAGCCGTAGGCAGTGGTGCGCGCAATCGGTATGGCTTGACTGTTGCCGTCGACGGCTGGACTCCAGCCGCTTTCAACAACCGTCAGCGGCTGTTGCGCGCCGTTGTAGGTAATACGGATCTGATGCTCCTTCCCCGGCACCACACTCGGCCGCGCGATCAGAACCGGCTCGCTGCCCGGCAATTCGTCCTGCTTGTACGGTGCATATTCATAGCGCATGACCAGCCGGCTCTCTCCCGGTTTGCCATCGCGGTAGGCCACTGTGCGGATGGCGATTGCCCTGCCAGTCGTTGCGCTGCCCTGCGCCGCCGTGTGCAGGATGGACGAGGTGTGGGTCGACTCGGCGATGCGGTTACCGCCCCGGTCATAGCGGATGTGCGTTACTGCACCGTTGTCCGCCTGCATTTCCGTCTTGCCCGCCGCATTGAAGTTGAGCTGGCGGCCGTTGTTCCAGGTCCAGGTGTATTCGGTGCCTTGCGGCTTTTTCTGGGCGAGGACCTTGCCTTGCATCGGCGAGGCCGGCAGGAACACGTCCGGCGAGACGACGCTGCGGCTAAAGACGATACTGGTGCCGTCGGCCTGCACGATTTCCGGCGTGCTGCCTTTGACGTAAAGATCGGTTTCGTAGCTCGCAGCGTAGTCCTCTTGCTGCCAAAAAGCCCCCCGCTTCTGGATCGCCAGAGCGGGGAGGTTTTTTCTTGTCGGAGAATAGAACACAACATTGCCGGGATTGCATCCCAGCCATCTACCGCGCTCAATGCACTCCCGGTTCGCCCATTGTCCAGGGGCGGCGCAACATCGAGCGAAAATCGTTGTCTCGATCGATCAAGGTGCTCTTGTCGTCCCAGACATGCACCAGCGTCTTGATGCCGTAGATGCGATTGCCTTCTGCCACCACGTTCTTACTGTCAATGAGTGAAATGGCCGATTTGGGAGAATCCTCGCCTGAGTTTTCGATGATGATGTCGTTGTTGCGGATGATCGTGCCGTCGGCTTGGTGCAGCTTGATGGCGGCGGCGCTTTCGACAGCGGCCTTGCCTCTGAAAATAATAATGTTGTTTTCGATGAGCTGGTTGGGGCCGAACAGGTAGATGGCGGCATGGCCGTCGGTGACTTCAATCGTGCTGTTGCGGATGACGTTGGCGGCGCCTTTCATGCCTATGGCTTTGCATGACACACAGACGATTCCATCATTGATGGTGTCCGCTGCAACTTTCATGCGCTCAATTAAATACTCAGTTTTTTGATAAGCATCTGCATCTTGCGGCAGTGTCCTCATAGTTTTCCAGAATTCGCGTTCCGCCATGCCTGGAGTTTGTGGAGATTCATATATTGCCTTAAAGTCAGAAAGCAAACTGCCCGCAGGAGATCCAAAGATGATTGCGGATTGAGTACGACTTGTTAGTTCTCCATTGCGAATAGTGATGCGTTGTCGCACCTGTTCATTCGTTTTATTCGCGGAACGCACACCGCCCATGCCCCCCGTATCAATCCTCAGTGTACGACCGCTCAAATCGAATAGTACATCCGACGCCTCGATGACAAGCATGAAGTCGGGATAGTATCGCTCCCCACCCTCGCTGAACACATATATACGTGGCGCTCTGAGGTCATCCGGCAGACAATATATCCCCTGCCGGATAATGGGCTCTGCCGTAATCGGATAGCCTCGTTTAGGGTCAGTCGTTTTAATGGGACTGCACTGATTCTGCCCATTCGCCGCGAATGTCAGTCCAATCGCCAATGCAGTAAAAATTAAAGTGTGCACTTTCATTTTGGACACTCTGTACTAGGCAAAATCGTCCCGGCATAATCCCATTGCTTCAAACGGGTTCCATATTTATCACATAAGTATTTGTCGCGGTTTGTCGCCCCCACAGATTTGTCATACCTGTCTTCGCCAAGTTTAGGTTTGTTGGGGTCAATTGATAAGTCGATGTCGCGCGTCGTGCCGTCGGTATTTATTGCTTTGTAGCCCCACCCAGCAAGCTTCTCATTTAGTAGGGCGAGTTTTTTCTCGAAATTCTTTTTATCCCCCTCCCGTTCCTCAATGTTATTAAACTGGTCCACCACAACCTTCACCTCATCCCAACTCCTGGCTTTGGCACTATCGCCAAACGTGGTCTTTAATTTATAAAACACCTCCGCCTCCATTTCCAGCGTCCGTGACGCGTTGTTATTCCAATCGAAGCATCCAGCCAGCCCGCAACCATGCTGGACATTCCACGTATAGTCCGGGTTCGAGTCGTACAGTCCGTGTCCAATCCCGAATTGTGTGCCAAGGATCGGCGCCGTCCACACCGCATCGAAGGGTATATTGTCCGGGTTGCGATGGCTGAATGTATCCTGAAACGCATGCAGATATTCCCCGAAGAATTGCAGTTGTGCGCAACGTGTCGGAGCCTTCTCTGATGCGTCGAGTAGATTGGTGAGTTGCGGGCTAGATGGACCAGTGATGATATCGTTTTTGTATTGCGGCGATGTTTTTCCCGTCATGCTGTCCGATAACGTGAAATGGTAATCCTTGAGTCGCTCCTGATTATCAAAGATCGATTGGATGTATTGTTCGCTGCCGTACTGGTCAACATCGATCGGTTCGGTCAGCGGGTTGTTGTCCACATATTGGTCTGCCAGCGCGATGGTGCGCGCGTCGTCATATTCCACGCCCGCCGCCATCGCCAGAAAGAACGTCATGTAGTAATGAATATCGCTCTGGTACAACCCCAGCGGATCAATACTGGTCAGCGGATTGTTCGCCACATAGCTGTATGGATTGAAGCCGCCCGCCAGCCCCATCGGATCCGGTGTCGTGTATCTTCCCAGATTGGGATCGTAGTCCCGCAGATAGTTGTAGTGCAGCCCGGTCTCTTCATCGTACAGCTGCCCCGGCAGGCGCAGATTCATTTCGAAGGCGCTGCCCGTATCCTGTCCTGCGCTTTCCCTTGCAGCGTAGGTGATCCTTGCCTTGCCGAACGCATCCGTGTCGGCTTGCCAGACCACCTGCTGCCTGTCGTCGGTGACGGCCTGCGGCATGCCGAGATGATCGGTATGGATCGCGAAGATCGCTGCCTGGCTGTCATCGGCATCCGGATCGTTGTCTTGCCATTGACCACCGAAGGCCGTCATGAATTTCCAGAG
>JAKACN010000096.1 GCA_021821365.1 Pseudomonadota bacterium
ACCGTCAGGGGGTAAAATGAAACCGACTTTCCCACCGCGCCGCACGCTCTTGCTCTACATACGGAGCGGCGAGCGGCGCCGTGGAAAAGTCTACGAGCGCCTTACACACAAAAATTCAGACACCCCCGATTGCAAGACCTGACCCCGTTTTTCGTTTTTTGTGTGATTCCAAGGCGGTCTCTGACCCTAATCGCTTACGACCGAACCGCAGCCCCCACTTTCTTCGGCTGTCAGCGCACCAAGCGCCCCCGCCCACATCCCCGTACAATTACCGCCTCAACCCCCGCGTCTCAGAACAATCAACAAAACCCCTCACATGAGCTACACCCCAAGCCGCCCAGTCGCCTACGGCTGCCTCGCCCTTTCCATGTCCCTCGTCGGCAGCTATGTCGCGCTGACCAAACCGCTGGCCGTGATCTTCCCGGTGTTCCTGCTGGCGTGGCTGCGCTTCGGCATCGGCGGCGTGGCGATGCTGCGTTGGCTGAAGAAGCCGGCGACCGAGCAGCCGATGTCGTGGCATACCAAGAAACTGGTGTTCCTCGAATCCTTCCTCGGCAATTTCCTCTTCACGATCTGCATGATCTCCGGCGTGCGCATGACGAGCGCGGTGTCGGCGGGCGTGATCATGGCGAGCATTCCGGCGGTGATTGCGCTGATGAGCTGGATCTTCCTGAAGGAGCGGATCGGGCTGCGCATCTGGGCGGCGGTGGCGTGCGGTGCCATTGGCATCGGCCTGCTGTCGCTGGCGAAGCCGGCGCATGCGGCGGGCGATGGGCATGAGATGGCGTGGCTCGGCAATCTGCTCGTGTTCGCGGCGGTGCTGTGCGAAGCGTCGTATGCGGTGATCGGCAAGAAGCTGACGGCGGTGCTGAGTCCGAAGCGCATCAGTGCCATCATCAACCTGTGGGGCTTCCTGCTGATGACGCCGCTGGGTCTCTACATGACGATCGGTTTCGACTTCGCATCCGTGGCGCCGGGGATGTGGCTGCTGCTGGTGTTTTACGGACTGGCGGCGAGCATGTGGACCGTGTGGCTGTGGATGACCGGGCTGAAGTCGGTGCCCGCCGCGCAGGCCGGCGTGTTTACCGTGATGCTGCCGGTGAGCGCCGCGCTGGTCGGCGTGGTGGTGCTCGGCGAGACGCTGACCGGCAACCAGATGGCGGCGTTTGCCGTCTCCCTGGCCGGCATCCTGCTTGCGACCGCACCGGTTCGGGGCGCCGGTTCCGCGCGCTCGCGCACAGACGCGTAATTCGTCTCCGATGCGGCGAGCGACCGCACGCCGCTTCTACTATTGGTTGCGCCGCGTCGAAACTCTTTGTGCCTGCGAATCTTCGATGGAGAGAACGACGCTCAACCGTCTGAACATGCGCAACCATTTGCCCGCCATCTCCTGAAAACTTTTCCACGGCAAGTCGCTGTATTTCGGGTATGCTAAAAAACAATTCACGGCTGCCGACGTTGCGGCCGGGGATCGACGTGATCGCGCTGTACCGCGGTCGTTCCGCCGAGCGCCGTCAGAATCGCGCGTCTCGTCGAATCGGTTTCACCAATTGATTGGCAATGGGCGGCGCCCCGTCGACAACGGCCGGCGGGCAGCCCGTACCGTGCCGGTAAGAGAGACCAGTCAATCGCATGCTCGCCGCGCTCGATCCGCATACCCTCGGCCTCGCCGTCTCAGTCGTCCTGTTCACCATCGCGATACTGGCAGTTTCGTATCGAATAACAACCAAAAGTTACATTGGCAGCGAGTGCTGGGCGGCGTCGCTGACGGTGCTGGCCTTCGCTTTCCTGGCGCTGCTGTTGCGCGGCCGCATTCCGGATGTCGTAAGCATGATGGGCATCGCGTACGGCACCTTTCTGAGCATGTGCCTGTTCTACGACGGCCTGGCGCGCTTTCACGGACGCGACATCAACGCGCGCGTGAACCGGCTCAACCACGGCGTGGCATTGCTGGCGGCGGCCGGCATCCTGCTGCATTACGTGCTCGTCGGCGCGAACATCAACGGGCGCGTGCTGCTGTTTCATGGCTTCCAGCTGTTCATCGCGGTCCGGATGCTGTCCATGATCGCGCAAGTGCGTAACCCCCGCCAGCGCGCGCCGTATGCGATGCTGTCCTCGGTCTTCCTGGTCGTGGCCGGTGTTTCGCTGACGCGCGTCTATCTGATGCTCCAGGCGTCGCCGATGACATCCCTGCTGCAGCAGGACGTCGGCATACGCATGATGATGCTGATCGATATCGTGCTCGTGATCGTGCTGTGGTTCAGCGTGCTGATGATCATGCATACCCGCATCGAGCGGGAGCTGGAGGAAGCGCGCCACGAGGCCGAGCTTGCCGCGCGTACCGACGGCCTGACCGGCCTGAAGAATCGCCATCACTTCGAGGCGGAAATCCGGCGCGAGATCGAAAGGGCGTCGCGCTACGGCAATCCGGTGTCGCTGGTGATGTTCGATATCGACCATTTCAAGCACGTCAACGACCAGCATGGCCACCTGGCGGGCGACGAGATCCTGGTGGAGGTCGCGCGCTGCGTGAGCGCCATGACGCGCGCCTCCGACCTGCTATGCCGCTGGGGCGGCGAGGAATTCGTGTTGCTGATGCCGACCACGGACGACAATGCGATGAAGGTGGCCGACCAGCTGCGCCACCAGATCGAACAGCATGCTTTCCCGCGGGTCGGCAAGGTCACCATCAGTGCCGGCCTGGCGCAATTGTGCGCGGGCGACGACCCGGTCAGCTGGATGCGCAGGGCCGACAACGCGCTGTACCGGGCCAAGTCGCGCGGACGCAACCGGGTGGAAAAGGAAGCATCCGGCGTCGCCGCGATCTCGCCCCTGTCGCTGCAGTCGGTGCACGGCTTCAGCTGGGGCGATGCCGTCATCGACGAGCAGCACAGGCTGCTGTTCGACAAGACCAATTGTCTGCTCGAATGCTGCAGCGGCTCCGACGCCAGGAAAGTGGCAGAGCTGATGGAAGGCTTGCTCGGTGAAGCCGAACGTCATTTCCACTATGAGGAAGGCCTGCTCAGGAATGCCAGGTATCCCAGCCTGGAGGAACACCGCGCGGAGCACGCGCGGCTGTGCCGCCGAGGACGCGTGCTGCTGGACGAATTCCGCGCCGGCACGGTGGAGTCCGGCGCGCTGACGAGCTTTGCGGTCGGCGAACTGGTCCTGGGCCACATTTCCGGCGAAGACCTGGAGTACGGCGCGCATATCCAGTGACGCGCCCGCACCAATCCGGACAGGCATTCCATCCCTGAAACACTTCCGGACATGCCTGTCCGCAGGGCATCCCGAACCATGTCGTAGGTCAAATCTTCTCCCGGCAATTGGACTTAGGCTATTGTCATGACGGCAAAACAGAGGGGTTGTTTTGCCCGCGACCCATGATTCCTGCGCTCACCGTGGAGGCGGACAAGCGCCAAGCCAACGCAGCGGGTGACAGAGGGGCGACCGGGCAGGACGACTGAGCGAGGCTTTTGTGAATCCAGCGCGACGTCTCTTCACCATCCGGACCTTGCTTTCCGCGCTGGTTGTCGCGAGCATCGTGCCGACCCTCATCACGACCATCTTCCTGATTTCCCATGCCTACGACCGCGAACGCGTCCGCGCCGACCAGCGCCGGGTCGAAACGGCGCGGGCGCTGATGCAGGCGGTGGACCGCGAACTGTCGAGCGCACAGGGTACCTTGCAGGCGCTTGCCACCTCGCCCCATCTCGCTTCCGGCAAGCTCGAACCGTTCTGGGCGCAGGCCCGGGAAGTGCAGCGCCATCGGCCGAACAACAACTTCGTGCTGAGCGATGCGAACGGGCAGCAACTGCTCAACACACTGGTGCCCTTCGGCAGCCCGCTGCCGCGTCACGGCAACCTGGCTCAGCTCCGCAAGGTATTCGAGACAGGACAGCCGGTGATATCGGACCTCTACGTCGGCGCGGTCGCGCAGCGTCCGCTGATCAGCATCGACGTCCCCGTAATGCGCAACGGCGCCGTTGCGTACGACCTGTCGATGGGTTTTCTACCCGCGCACCTGTCCGACATACTACGGATGCAACGCGTTCCGCCCGACCGCGTGGTGGCGATCTTCGACAGCCACGGCGTGGCAGTCGCCCGGACCTGGGAACCCGAGCGGTTCGTGGGGAAAAAGGGCGCCCCGCAACTGGTGAAACGGATGCAGGAAGTCGCCGAGGACAGCATCGAAAACGTATCGGTCGAGGGCGTGCCGCTGGTGTCGTCGTTCAGCCGCTCCTCCGTCTCGAACTGGACCGTGGCGATCGGTATCCCGCGCGAAGCCAACACCCGGCAACTCTGGATGTCGATCGCGTGGATCGCCGGCGTGGCGGCGCTGTCCTTGCTGGCGGGCCTGCTGCTGGCGGCGCTTCTCGCCGAACGCATCCGCAAGCCGATTCACGCGCTGCTCGCGCCGGCCGAGGCGCTGGGGCACGGCGAACCCGTCACGATCCCTCCGCTGCGCCTGAAGGAAGCGAACGACGTCGCGCAAGTGCTGATGGCAACGGAACGGCTGCTGCGGCAGCGCACCGACGAACGCGACCTGGCCGAGAAGGCGGAGCAGAAGATGCGCGCGATCAAGCAGCAGCTGGAGTACAACGAAGCCTTCCAGCGCCGCATCTTCGACGAGGCGCCAAACGCTATCATCCTGGTGGCGTCGTCCGGCCGTCTGGTGCATGCCAACGCGGAAGCGGAGCGGATATTCGGCTACGCACGCGCGCATCTTCTGCAGCTCTGCGTGGAGGACCTGATTCCGGCAGCCATCGCCTCGCGCCACAAGGCATTGCGCGATGCTTACTTCGCCCATCCGGTGCGCCGCTCCATGGGCCTCGAGAAACACATCTTCGGACGGCGCGCCGACGGCAGCGAGTTTCCGGCGGAAGTGATGCTGAGTCCCTTGCAGGCGGCAGGGGGCACCCTCGTTATCGCCACCGTGCGGGACATCACCACGCTGCGCCGCCATGAAGAGCAGACCACCGCCGCGCTGCGCGAAAAGGAAATCCTGCTCAAGGAGCTGTATCACCGCGTCAAGAACAATCTCCAGGTCATCTCCAGCATGCTCAGCCTGCAGGAGCGTTCCATGCCCGGCGACGAAACGCGCACGGCGCTCAAGGAAGCCGCCGACCGCGTCAGCGCGATGGCGCTCGTGCATGAAAAGCTCTACCAGTCGGGCAACCTGTCCTCCATTGCGCTGGACGACTATGTCGCCGACCTGTGCGCCCGGCTGGGCGATGCGGCCGACGCGGCGGCGCGCGGCATCGTCCTGGCCACGGAGGTGCAGCCGGCGCAGATCGGCATCGACCTCGCCGTCCCTCTCGGGTTGGTTCTCAATGAACTGGTGTCCAATTGCCTCAAGCATGCATTCCCCGGCGGCCGGCGCGGCCGCATCACGGTCCGCCTCGAACGAGCGGATGCGGGCGGCATGCGCCTCATCGTCGCGGACGACGGCGTCGGCCTGCCGCCCGGCATGACGCCAGCCGACTCTCCCTCGCTCGGCCTCAAGCTGGTGACGGCGCTGGCCGCGCAGCTGGACGGCCGGTTCACCCTCGATGCGCAACAGGGTACGGTGGCGGTCTTCAGCTTCCCGTTCGCGTCGCAAGCCGATACCGGCAGGGAAGAGCGGCAGAAACTTAACGGCGCAAGGAGCGCGCAATGAGAGAACCCGCAACGACGCCTCCCGAGGCGGACAAGTCTGGTACCAGGATCCTGATCGTGGAAGACGAGGCGATCGTCGCGCTCGACCTGCAGATGCAGCTGCAGGACATGGGCTACACCGTGTGCGGCGTGGCGGACAATGGCGCGGACGCCGTCGAGCGGGCATTGTCGCTGCGGCCGAATCTCATCCTGATGGACATCGTGCTCAAGGGAGAGATGGACGGCGTGGAGGCGGCAACCCGCATCGGCCATGCGCTGCAGGTCCCGGTGATCTTTCTTACTGCCTACAGCGATTCGGCGACCGTCGATCGCGCGGTGCAGAGCGGCTCCTACGGCTACCTCACCAAACCGTTTCGCGCCCAGGAACTGGGCGCCGTCGTCGAGGTGGCGCTGTACAAGGCGGCGCTCGAACGGCAATTGCGCGACTCCGAACGATGGTTCGCCTCGACCTTGCGTTCGGTCGCGGACGCGATCGTCGCCACGGACGAGCAGGGCAGGGTCCGGTTCATGAATCCGGCGGCCGAAAGCCTGCTGGGCTGGCCGCTGAGCGAAGCGCTCGGGCACGACGTGGCGGACATCGCGCCGATCGAGGACACGCAGACCGGGGCCCTCATCGAATCGCCGGCCAAGCGCGCGCTGCAGGAGGGAAAGGTGGTTGGCGTCGATTTCGGCACCATGCTGGTGTCGCGCAGCGGCATGCGCCTGCCGATCGACGACTCCGCCGCGCCGGTATGCGACGAGCACGGCAGGGCGCTGGGCGCGGTCATGGTGTTCCGCAGCGTCCAGGAGCGGCTGGCCGCCGAACAGAAGCTGCGGCAGAGCGAAGAACACTTCCGCAAGGTATTCGATTTCGCTCCCGTCGGCATGGCGCTGGTCGGCCTCAACAACAGGTTCCTGCAGGTGAACGGCGCCATCTGCAGCCTGCTCGGCTATTCCGAGTCGGAACTGCTGGGCGCGGACCAGGCCGGGTTTGCTTTCCCCGACGATGCCGCGGCGGAGCGCATCCTCCTCGACGAAGTCCTTACCGGCAAATCGGTTTCCTCGCAGTTCGAGAAGCGCTACCGCACCCGCAGCGGCCAGGTGGTGTGGACGCTGGTCAGCGTGTCGCTGTTGCGCCAGAAGGGCGAGCCGCTGTGCTTCCTCTGGCAGATCCACGATCTCACCGAGCGCAAGGACGTGGAATACCGACTGGCGCGCCTGGCGCATTACGATCCGCTCACCGGCCTGGCGAACCGCGCCTTCCTGAGCGAGGAAATCGAACGGCAGATCCTGCTCGCGCGCCGGCACCAGCAGCGCTTCGCGGTGGTCTTCCTTGACCTCGACCACTTCAAGCAGATCAACGACAGCCTTGGCCACGAGGCCGGCGATGAACTGCTGCAGGCCATCGCGCGCAAGCTGAAGGGCGCGATACGCGAGATCGATACGGTGGCGCGCCTCGGCGGCGACGAGTTCGTGATGCTGCTGACGGAAATCCATGCGATCGACGACGTGCTCGTGGTCACCGACAAGCTGCGCGCCGAATGCGCCAGGCCCATCGAGGTTGCCGGCCACGAGATGCACATCAGCATCAGCCTCGGCGCGAGCCTGTATCCGGATGACGCGCAGGATTCGCGCACCCTGCTGCGCTACGCCGACAGCGCGCTCTATCATGCCAAGGCGGAGGGCCGCAACAACCTGCAGCTCTACCGTCCCGAACTCATCCTGCGCATGCAGCGCAGGATGACGCTCGAATCCGGCCTGCGCTCGGCGCTGGCGCGCGACGAATTCGAGCTGCACTACCAGCCGATCGTATCGCTGGCCGACGGCACGCCGCTGATGGCCGAAGCGCTCATCCGCTGGAAACATCCGACGCTCGGCCTGCTGGCGCCGGATACCTTCATTCCGATCGCGGAGGAAATGGGATTGAGCGCGTCGATCGGCGCCTGGGTCGTCACCGAGGCCTGCCGCACGGCGGCTGCCTGGCCGAGACACGCGGGACGGGAGATCGTGGTGTCGATCAATGTGTCGCCGCGCCAGTTCAAGAGCGGAAACCTGGTGCAGACGGTCCGCAATGCGCTCCGGGAAACCGGGCTTGATCCCGCACGCGTCTGCATCGAAATCACCGAGCAGGCCCTGCTCGATCTCAACGAAGCGACCCAGACCACCATCCAGGGCCTGAAGGAGTTGGGCGTGAGGATCGCCATCGACGATTTCGGCGTCGGCTACTCGTCGCTGAGCTACATCAGCCGCATCGCGCCATCGGAAATCAAGATCGACTGCTCGCTGGTGCGCGACGTCGCCGTCAACCAGTCCGACGCGGCGATCGTCAAGGCCACCATTGTCATGGCGCACAGCCTCAACATGATGGTGGTGACCGAAGGCGTCGAGACGCAGGTCCAGCAATCCTTCCTGCGACGCGAAGGATGCGACATGGCGCAGGGCCACCTGTATGCCGTGCCGGTGCCGGCGGCGGAGTTCCGCGACTGGCTCGGGAGGCAGTAGACGGCGCGGTCGCGCGAACTTCACCTGCATCAAGGTTGACCCCAGATTGGCAAGATCTGCCCGGAATTCCTTGACCCCGGTCAATGGCAAACGCGGAAGCGCGGCACAACAATATCGGCAATCGATATTGGCTCGCTACAGCAACTCTTTCGAAGGCGCGCACCCGCGGCGCCTGCCGGATCGGCTTCCGTCATGAGAAAGGAGTACGTCATGTGGTCAATACTCACGAGGCGCAGCGTGCGCCTGATCTCCCTCGCCGCGACAGCCTGCCTGCTGGCCGGCGCCGCGCTGGCGGCCGATCCCGAGTTCGTCGGCTCGAAGCGATGCGGCGATTGCCACGAAGAGGATTATGCGAGCTGGCAGAAGTCCTTTCACGCCAAGATGATCCGCCCCAAGGACACGGCCATCCTCAAGGACGTGGTGGAACAGTGGAACAACGGCGGTCCGACCAAGATCAATCTCACCGGCGCGCCGGCTGCGCTGAACGATGTCGATATGGTCATCGGCTCGCGATGGAAGCAGCGCTTCCTGGTCAGGAATCCGGCGACCGGCGGCCACATCTTCCTCGACAAGCAGTGGAATGCGATCACGAAGAAGTGGGAGGCCTACGGCAACAAGAACGATTGGGAAACCAACTGCGCCACCTGCCACTCGACCGGATATCGCCTCACCTCCTACGACCCGAACAAGCCGACGGAGCAGAAGTGGTCGATGGTGGAATACAACGTCGGCTGCGAAACCTGCCACGGCCCGGGCGCGAAGCATTCCAAATCCGAAAAGGCGCGCGACATTTACAGCTTCAAGGGCAAGTCGGTTGAGGAACAGACGCGCGTGTGCGGCTACTGCCATATCCGCGGCGAGAACGATCTGTACAAGACCGCGCAGGGCAATCCGTCCGAGCACCTGCCGAGCCCGGTCATCGGCAAGACCTGGCTGCCGGGCGACGACTGGACCAAGTGGTACGCCGAGCACAGCGTGATTCCGGGCGTGCATCCGCAGGACAAGATCGATGCCGTCTACAAGGGCGACCTGGCCGGCATGTTCAAGACCGACGACATCGCGAAGGCGGGCAACTTCTACGACGCGGCGAAGCATCACCAGCAGTACCAGGAATACATCCAGTCGCCGCACTACAACGCCGCCAAGGCGAAAGACCGCCTGAGCTGCTCCGGCTGCCATACCTCGCACATCAGCGATGCCACGCCGAAGCTGATCGTGCCGAAGGAAACCTGCAAGGAATGCCATGACGCGTCGTACACCGTCGAGAAGTACATGCCGGGCACGGGACAGACGGCGAACGGCCTGTTCGTGCGCACGCACACGTTCAGCAAGAACCAGTCGCGTCCGGCGCAGACGACCGTGTCCGGCGAGCCGGTCTATTACAACAGCAAGGGCCAGTGAATGGCCGCATGTGGCCGCATGACAGGCGGGCCGGATAGCCGGCCCGCTTTTTTGCAACAGGCAGGATGGCGCTCTTCAGGCCCGTTTTGCCGTCTTTTTTCCAGATAGATTGTGAATGGTTTATTCAGGGACGTCTTCCTCGGATTCGTCCGCGTGCACATCCTCCACCACGCAGCGAAGGAAAGCATCTATGGCGTCGAGATGATGGAAGAACTCGCGCACCACGGCTACCGGCTCGGCCCCGGCACGCTCTACCCGATCCTGCATGCGATGGAGAAGTCGGGCTACCTGCGTTCGCAGCATGAAGTGGTCGACGGCAAGCGGCGCAAGTATTACCGCGCGACGACGACAGGCGAGCGCGCGCTGAAGGAGTTGAAGAAGAAAATCCGGGAGCTGACCGACGAAGTGCTGGCGTAGAGGCGTTCCGCGACACGCGGCCGGGCAGGCGCATGTCTGCTATGATTTCCTTCCGCCTCGCATGTATTTCCGGTAGCAATTCGTCAATGACTTCACCCCGCAAACCCGTGATCGCCCTCGATGGCGACGGCGTCCTCGTCGATTATCACCAGGCCTATCGCGCCGCCTGGGCGAAAGCCTTCGGCGCCGTTCCCGCCGTGCGCGATCCGCAGGCCTACTGGCCGATCGACCGCTTCGAAGTGCGCCGTCTCGCAGGCGATGAACTGGAGCAGTTCCGGCGCTGCTTCGACGAAGACTATTGGTCGTCGATTCCCGCGATCCCCGGCGCGGTCGCAGCCTGCCATGCACTGGCCGATGCCGGCTATGAGCTCGTGTGCGTGTCGGCCATCCACGCGCAGCACCAGCAGGCACGCCTGAGGAACCTGCGCGCCTGCGGCTTTCCCATCGAACGCGTGATCGCCACCTCGCACAACGACACCGGGACCAGCCCGAAGGCCGTTGCCTTGCGCGCGCTGCAGCCAGTGGCCTTCGTCGACGATTACCTGCCGTACCTGCGCGGCATTCCCGGCGATATCCATGCCGCGCTCATCCTGCGCGAGCCGAACGGCAGCCCGAACGTCGGCGACGAACTCGCATTCGCGCATTCGCAGCACGCCGACCTCGCCGGCTTTGCGTCGTGGTGGCTGAACAGATAGCGCGCACCGATCGAATGCATCGATAGGCCGCACGGCAATCCTGCTGCAGCGGCCTGCCTGCGCCGCCCCCGCGCATTCATCTCAGGCATCCCTGTCGCGTAGCCGATTCGCCTATCCGTTTCGCATGCCTCGATCGCACATCGATTCCTCGCGGGATCGCACGTGCCCTGCTGCTGCATTGCCGCGCGGGAGGGGCACTGATGCGGATCAGCGGTATCGCATTCCGGCGGCGCCTCGCTGCCGGCGCTGCCTATAGTGGAGCGGGGTTGCTGCATTTGCCGGCCCTGTATCGCGGGCCGGATTTTTCGTCCATGCCGCATGTCAGCGATCGATTGCCATGCGCTTGTGCGGGCCGGAACGTGCAGTGTCGGCGGGCATCCTTCATTCCTGATCGCTGGACCTTTTCGAGAGGAGTAACGTCGCCATGAACACTGCATGCAAGAGCCGATCCGAACCTGATGCATTCATTTCCCGCCTGCCGTCGCTGCTGCGCCGCGCAGGCATGACCGCGCTGGTGGCCACTGCCCTGGCGGGGGCAGCCGCACCGGCGGGCGCCAACAACGGGCTGCCCATGTTCGAGATGGTGCGTTCGCCCGGCATCGTGAACGCGGGCTGCCTGCCGAACGCGACGGCCATCGTCACTGTCCTGCCGCAAGGACCGGTGGAGGTGATGTCCGTCTCCGTGAGGGGATTGCCGCCACGGACCGATTTCGATTTCTTCGTTCTGCAGGTGCCGAATGCGCCGTTCGGCCTGTCGTGGTACCAGGGGGACATCGAGACCGATGCGCTCGGAAACGGGCACGCCATCTTCGTCGGCCGTTTCAATGAGGAGACGTTCATCGTTGCGCCGGGTTCCGCGGCGGCGCCCGTCGTGCACAACAACGCCTTTCCGGATGCGGCGACCAATCCGCCGACCGGCCCGGTGCATACCTATCACCTCGGCCTGTGGTTCAACTCGCCGCAGGACGCTACCGCCGCCGGCTGCCCGGGCGCGACCACGCCCTTCAACGGCGAACACAATGCGGGTGTGCAGGTGCTCAATACCAGCCAGTTCCCCATCGATGCGGGGCCGCTGCGCAACGTGAAGCCGTAAATACAGCGCCAAGGCGCGAAGCGGCGGCAGGCATGCTCCCGTCCGGAGCGGGCATGCGCATGCGCCAGACGAAATCAGGCGCACGCCATCCGTGGCAAGATCGGGGGCAAGACCGCGCAACAGAACGGGTCCGCTCCTCTCGACAGAAACACTTCCTTACGCGACGCTCTGCGCGAGCGCCAGCCGCGTCTCCATCCACGCGAGCAGCGCGGAGAAGATCTCCCCGCGATTGATCTCGTTGAAATTCTCGTGGTAGTTGTCCGGATAAAAATGGTAGTCGAGCAGTTCCGGGCGGACGGTCTTCAGCATCGCTTCCACCGCGCCGGCATCGGCCAGCTTGTCATTGCCGGCGACCGCGGCGAACATCGGATAGCGCCAGGCCGACAGTTTTCCCGCCAGGCCGGCCTGTGCCTGCTGCAGCGCATGGGCGAAGCGGAAACTCACCTCGGTGGCGCGGATGTGGTCGCGCTCGTCGGCATGATGCCGCGCGGTGATGGCGGTGTCGTGGGTCAGCACGTCGGTCAGCGAGGCCAGCGGCACTTTCGCGCGCGGGAAGAGCTTCGCCAGCACGGCGGACAGCGATACCAGGATTGGCGCCACCTTGATCGCGTTCACATAGTAAGGCGATGAGACGATGAAGCCCTGGATGTCGCGGTCGCGCGGAAAGCGTTCCAGCCCGAGCCAGGTGCCGATCAGCGCGCCCATCGAGTGCCCCATCACGAAGACCGGCAGGCCCGGGTAGTTGCGCTTCACCCACTTCAGGAACAGTTCGCCGTCATCGAGGAAGCTGTCGAAGCCGGGGATGTCCACGCGTTTCTTGCGGTCGTGGCCGCACATATCGTAGCTCACCGTGGCAAAGCCGCGTTCGCGGAAATACAGCGCCGGCGTGACATAGTCTCCCGCATGCGCCATGCCGCCATGCAGCGCCAGGATGACCGCCCTCGGCTGCACCGGCTCCCAGATATGGATGCAACGTTCCACCTGGTCGCTGCAGGTGAGCGCCGCCAGCCTGTCTTCGGAAAATCTCATCGCTTACTCCGCAGGGTTTTTTCAGGGCCGTACGACACCGGAACGCGGCCCGCCTCGCCGCACGATACCAGAACGCCGGACCCTGGCGGAGAAAAAGCCACCCCCTGCTGCTTGACCCGCCAAGCCAAATGCCTGGCCGCAGCGGCCCCGGCCCGTTGTCGCACATCAAAGTCGTTCCACTTCGGCATGGCGGCCCGGAAAAAATCGCCTGTAATTGTCGTATGGAGAGTGGTTGACCGCATGGACCGCCGGCAAGACATGGAGCGGAACGGCGAGGTCGGGAGACAGGCTGCCAGGCCGTGTCGTTGGGGGAAGGAAAGCCGCACACCGCGTCCTCTTTCGGATTCCAACCGCGGAGGCATGCCTTCCGATTGCACCGGAGCATCACGACGCCGGCGTTTGCCGCCCTGGCGTCCCGCCCACCTGAACATGGAGTCTCGCAAATGAAATCCTCCTTCCTGAAAACCTCTTCCCTGTTGCTGTCGATCGGCTCCGCGCTCCTGCTTGCGGCGTGCGGCGGGGGTGGCGGCGGATCGTCCTCGGTCTCGCCGGCGGCGCTGTCGACGATCACCAGCGCCAACGCGCCCGATGTGGCGGCGCAGGCCTACGCCGCATCCAGTGCAATCAATAATGCGGCGGTCACCGGCGGCACCGCCGGTGCCACCATTGCCACCGGCGTCGTGGTGCAGGGCATCTCCGGCATCGGCTTCATCGACGCCACCTTGCAGCACATGTATCGCGCGCTGGCGGTGAAGCCGGCCGACATGGTCGTGGGCGTGATGGGCACGAACACCGTCAACTGCAGCGGCGGCGGCACGATGACCGGCTCCTACAACATGATGAACACGAACATGGTGTCGAACGGCGACACCATGACGATCACCAGCCGCGACTGCGTCCAGGACATGATGCGCATCAACGGCAGCCTCACGATCGGCTTCAGCAACATCGTCGGCGTGCCCTCCGCGACGAGCCAGTGGAGCGCGACGATGCGCATGACCTTCAGCAATTTCTCCGTCACGCAGAACAGCATCACCGACATGGCGAACGGCGACATCAGCCTGGGCTTCGCGCAGAACACGATTGGCACGCGCGGTTTCACGATGAGCGGCAACTCGCTGCAGATGAGCACGACCCGGGCCGGCGTCACCGTGATGCGCACCTTGACGAACTATGACTACTCCGCCTCGGAAACGGCGGCGGGCGTGTACACCTTCACTTGCAACTACGCGATGTCAGGCGACATGCCGCGCCTCGGCAACAATGTCTCCTACCGCGTGCAGACCATGACGGCTTTCCGCCAGCAGGGTGTGAGCTTCCCGGACCAGGGCGTGATGAAGGTGACGGCGACCGACAATACCAGTCTGACCTTCACGGTTCTCGACAGCAATAGCGTGCAGATCGCCATCGACCGGAACGGCGACGGCACGATCGACGAGACGATCACGAAGACCTGGGTGGAACTGACCAGCCTGATCTGATGGACGGTATGTTGGGGCTCTCCACGGAAAACATGCGGCGTGCCCCACAAGAAACACGGAAGCGCGCAAGGTCGCGCCGGCGTTCAGATCACCTGGTCGTTCCGTGCCTTCCGTTTTTTACGTGGACCCGGGCACCTTCGCCTGGATGAAGCCTTGCGTTCCTCGTCCATCCCCGGCATGAGGGAGTCCTACGGCTTGCCGTTCGGCGTTGCCGGCGGCAAGGTGATCTCCCTGTATTCCCGGTAAATGCCGCCCTCGGACACGCTGCCCCTGGTTTCGCCTTCGTTGCGCGCGCGGCGCCGGCATGCGTCCTGTTCTTCGGCGGGCAGCGCATCGCAGCGGGCGAGCGCGTTCTTGTCATAGTTGGCCTGATCGCCGTTGAGCTGGCCGTGCCGCGCCTCGGCGCGCGCGGCGGCTGCTTCGCGCAGGCAGGCTTCGCGATCCTGGCTCGGTGGCGCCTTCTCGCAGGCGGCGCGTTCGGCCTGATAGCGGGCCTCGATGTCGGATGGATTCCTGTCTGCGGCCAGTGCGCCGGAACACAGCAACAGGCCTGCTGCAAGAATGGCAAGGTAAAGCGGTGTCGGGACGGGGCGTATCCCGTGCCGTCCGATTGAACTGAACATGTGGTCCTCCATGAAGCGGGTGGCGTGCGGCTGCATGCCTTCATGGTAGGCCAGTCCGGTGCCGGCGGGAATGGCACCGGGTTGATTCAGGACAGCTCCCCGCGGTTCGGCGTCACGATGCCGCTCTGGTGCCCTCATTGGATTGTTCGGCCAGGCTGCGGTTCTTTTCCGCGAGGGTGTGGATCAGGCCGTCGATGCCGCCCTTGCCGATTTCCGCCGCGAAGTTTTCCTTGTAGGTCTGGATCAGCCAGACGCCGAGCACGTTCACGTCGTAGACCTTCCAGCCGTCCGGCGTCTTGTACAGCCGATAACTGACCTGGACCGGGTCGGCGCGGCGCGGCTGGATCACTTCGAAGCGCACTTCCACCTCGTTGTCGGCCGGGTCGGCGCGCAGCGGCTTGAAGACGATCTGCTGGTCGCCTACCTGCGACAGCGCGCCCGCATAGGTGTACATCAGCAGCGCGCGGAATTCGTCGGTCAGCTGCTGCCGCTGCTGCGGCGTCGCCTCGCGCCAGTAGCGACCGACGGTCAGCGCGGTGGTGCGCTGGAAGTCGACGTGCGGCAGGATCATGGTCTCGACCAGCTTGTGGATGCGCCTGCGGTTGCCGGCCTTGATCTCCTTGTCGTTCTTCGCGGCGTCCAGCACCTGCATCGTGATGCGCTTGACCAGGACATCCGGCGCTTCCTCCGAGGGCGCCGGGCTGGCGAACGCGAGCGTGCCGAGGGCCAGGCCGGCGAGCAGGAGCAATGTGGTGAGCGTCTTCATCAGGGGTCTCTTTCAAACGGTCGGAACATGACCCCTGACAACTTCCGGGCTGAAAAGTTTTATGCGGCGGGATCACGCGTCGGAAGCGGGCGAAAGAACGATGGGCAGGGAACACGCCGGTTGGAGCAACGTGCCTGCCGCGTTCCATTCTACCCGCGCGGAATCACGCGCTGCCTTGATCTGTCCCCGCCATCGCGTGGAAATTCGCCCTCGCGCGCCGGCGCGGCGTTCGTGACTATGTCCTGGGTCAAGTATTTCGATTTATCCCATGAACGTGGGATAACACAGGGCAATAATGTCAGTTTAAATGCCGTCGGGCAATTTTTTCCAGCGCCGCCCTTCGATGCGCGAAGGGCTCCAGGGAGATCAGCATGGCAAGCTACTACGTAAACAGACGGCCGGAACCCAACGGTGACCACCAGGTGCACAAATCCGGCTGCTCGCAGTTGCCACTGGTGGAGGACAAACAGTTCCTCGGGGATTTCGTCTCCTGCTACGGCGCGATGGCGGAAGCCTTGCGTTTCTATCCGACGGCGAATGGCTGCGCGGAGTGCGCCGCGCAATGCCATTCATGACCGCGCATGCTTCCCGCACCGGGAAGCATGGCGTGCATGATTACGTGCTTGGACTGCGCTTGACGAAGAACAGCGCCGCGCCGACCGCCATCAGGATGCTGCCGAAGAACATGTTCTGTTTTCTCACCGCCTGCGCATTGCGGAAATAGCGCTGCATGGACGATGCGGCGAACGCGTAGCCGTGCATCACGCACAGGTCCACCGCGCACATGGTCACCGCCAGGATCAGCAGTTGCGGCAGCAGCGGCGCATTGTGCGCGATGAACTGCGGCAGCACCGCGACCATGAAAATGATGCCTTTCGGGTTGGTGGCATTGGTCAGGAAGCCGGTCAGCAGGCGTTTGCGCAGTTGCGGCACTTCGGTGCGCGCCGCAGTGTGTGCCACCGCGTGTGCAGGCCGCTCCGCCGGCACCTGCACTTTCGCGCGCCACTGGCTGAAGCCGAGGTAGATCAGGTACAGCGCGCCGACCGTCTTGACGACGCTGAAGGCGACTTCCGAGGCGAGCAGGATCGAGCCGACGCCGGCACCGGCGATGAACAGCACCAGCAACAGGCCGAGCTGCAGGCCGAGGATGGTGCCGGTGGTTTTCTTCACGCCGTACGAGAGTCCGTGCGACATCGACAGCACCGCACCCGAGCCGGGCGAAATCGCGATCAAGCAGGCGGCGGCGAAGAAAGTGAACCAGGTGGCGAAGCTCATGCAAATTCCCTTGTTTCCAAAAACACGATTATGCAGCGTCGGGCGCGATCCTGCCGGCGCGGCGGAATCTTGACCCGGGAGACCAACACTTGACCTCCCGGGCCAAGCCCTGTTTTTGCGGCACATAGCTTGTGGCCGATCAAAGGTGGTGACGATTGCAATGATATTTTCTGCGAAGGAATAGTGCCGCACGACCGGAAACTGCCTGCATCCTTTGCCTGAAAAACAATCATCCTGGAGACATCATGCAACTCGCTCACATCAAGGAACGTATCGCCGCCTGCCTGGAAAAGAACCTCGATACCGACCGGCAGAAACTGCTGGCCGACACCCCGTTTTCCGAACTCGATTACGACTCGCTGACCATGGCCGAAGTCATCTTCATGCTGGAAGATGAATTCAATGTGAAGTTCGACAACATCAGCAGCACCGACTATCCGACCAACCTGACCGAAGTCGCG
>JAKACN010000097.1 GCA_021821365.1 Pseudomonadota bacterium
TCGTGACCGTCGAACAGCGAGGCCGCGGTGACGAAACGCACCTTGTTGGCGGGTTTGGTGTCGGTGAGGTTCTTGGCGACGGAAAGATCGGTCATGGATGTCTCTGCGGGATGAAATGAGGCTGAACGGCCGCCATCGCGACTATCCGGGCGGGCGGCGGGGCTCATGGAGTATAAAAAGCGCCGGCCCGGATAGCCATGCTCAAAAATGTCAAATTCGCTGCTAAGATTGGTCATCCGGAGCAAGAATCAAACAACATTTGTCCGAATGGAAAAAGGGAGCATTTCAATCTACTTTGTCCAGTCCGCGCTCGAGCCGGTCATTGAGCGCGGTCTGGATGCGGACGCGCTCCTGATCGACGCCGGCATCTCGCCCGGCCTGCTCCAGTCGCCGCAAGGGCGGGTCACCGCGCAGAACTTCAGCGCCTTGTGGCTGGGCGTCGCCCGCGTACTGGACGACGAGCTGTTCGGCCAGGACTCGCGCCGCATGAAGGTGGGCAGCTTCGCGATGCTGTGCCAGATCCTGATCCATTGCGATACCTTGAAGAGCGCGCTGCAACGCATGACGCGATTCTTCAACCTCATCCTGGACGATTTCCACTGCAGCCTCGACATCGGCGCACGCCATGCCTGGCTGACGATCCGCGAGACGCCCGGGCCGAAGGCGCCGCGCGTGTTCGGCTACGAAACCTTGCTGATGCTGCAGCATGGCCTCGCCTGCTGGCTCATCGGTCGTCGCATTCCCATTTTGGCCGCGGCCTTCGCCTATCCGGAACCTTCGCGCAGCGCCGAATATCACCTGATGTATTCGGAAAACCTGCGCTTCAACGACAGCGCCACCTCGCTCGAATTCGACCGCTCATACCTTGAACTGCCTGTGATCCAGAACGAACGCACCGTGAAGGAATTCGTGCGCGTCGCGCCGGCGAACATCGTCCTCAAATACAAGAACAGTTCCGGGCTCGCCGCACAGATCCGGCGCCGCCTGCGCACCGCCGCGCGCAGCGACTGGCCGGATTTCAACACCTTTGCGGCGAGCCTGCACATGACGGCATCGACCCTGCGTCGCCGGCTCGACGACGAAGGACAGTCGTTCCAGGACATCAAGGACCAGTTGCGGCGCGACATGGCGATCGACTCCCTGTGCCACACCGCGAAGAGCATGACGGACATTGCCGAGGAGCTCGGATTTGCCGAAGCGAGCGCCTTCCAGCGCGCGTTCAAGAAATGGACCGGCTCGTCGCCCGGCGAATACCGGCAACGCATGCACAAGCATTGACCACGAACAATTGACGTGCGGCATGCATCTTATGCCGGGCGTCAATACGAGTGCGGCAACGACTGTTAAAATCAGGAAAAAATCTTCTCCTTTTCCTGACGCTTGCCATGCCATCGCTCCCTTCATTGCGTCTACCGGCTTTTTTCGGCAAACGCGCATTTCGTCGAACCCTGCTCGTCGCCGGCTCCGCCCTGCTCCTGTACACGCTGCTTGGTTTCGTGGTCTTGCCTGCGCTCCTGAAAGCGAAGCTGGAAAACCTTGCGACTACGCAACTGCACCGCACGCTCAGCATTGGCGCCATCAAGGCCAATCCGTTTTCCCTGGTGCTGAACGTCAGCGACCTGAAGCTGATGGAGCCGGAAGGCGATGCCGTATTCGCCTCCTTCGACACGCTGACGGTCAATCTCTCCACGGAATCCCTCCTCCGCCTCGCACCGGTCGTGCAACAGGCGCAATTGACGAAGCCGTATGTCCACCTGGTGCGGCAGCAGGCGAACCGCTACAACATCGACGACATCCTCGCGCTGATCAACAGCCAGCCGCCGTCGCCGGGG
Organism: Pseudomonadota bacterium; assembly: GCA_021821365.1. Lineage (GTDB taxonomy): Bacteria > Pseudomonadota > Gammaproteobacteria > Burkholderiales > Burkholderiaceae_D > Noviherbaspirillum. The sequence goes on from JAKACN010000097.1 coordinate 1,833, forward strand.
CCGGCACGTTTTTCGGTCAACAATATCCAGCTGGAACAGGGCCGCATCGATTTCGTCGACAAACCGGTCAAGGCCACGCACACGGTCAGCGACATCAAGCTCGGCGTGCCCTTCATATCCTCCCTGCCCTCGGACGTGCAGATCTTCGTCGAGCCGTTGCTGAGCGCCACGGTCAACGGCACGCCGCTGCTCGTCCAGGGCAAGGCGCGGCCCTTCGCCGATCCCAGGGAGGCGGTGATGGAATTCGGGCTGCATGACCTCGACCTCACCCGCTATGTCGAATACCTGCCCTTCAAGCCGCGCTTCAAGGTGGCAGGCGCAAAACTCGATGTCCAGCTGAACGCCAATTTCCGCCAGCCGAAAAGCACTGCGCCGACCGTGTTGATCAGTGGCCGCGCAGCATTGAAGTCGCTGCGCGTCGATGCACTGGACGGCAAGCCGGTCATCAAGCTGCCCGAGCTGGCGCTGACGCTGCACGACACGAACGTGTTCAGCGATCGCATCGACCTCGCACGCCTGACGTTGAAAGGGCTGGAGGCCGATGTGGAGCGCGATGCCGACGGCCAGTTCAGCATCGCGCGCCTGTTGCCCGAAGCCCAGCCGCCGGCCAAGGCAGGCGCGACCGCTTCGCACGCCGCACCACGCATCACGCTTGGAGAATTCGAGATTCACGGCGCGACATTGCGCTATACCGATGCGCATGCGCCCCGGCCCTTGCAGGCCGGCACGGAGAAGCTTGACCTGATGCTGCGCAAGCTGAACATCGATGCCGGCAAGCGCATCGTTTCAGTCGGGGAAGCGATATCGAACAGCGCCAGCTTCCAACTGCGCCAGGGCAAGCCGGTCGCACAGGCAGCGCGCAGCGCCGCGACCGGCGATGCCAAAGGACAGAGCGGGGACAAACCGTATGTGGTGAGCGTTGAGCGCGTCGATATCCGCAACTGGACCGCCCGCCTGGAGGATCGCAGCGAGCAGGCGCCCGCGGTGACCATGATTGCGCCCGTGAGCCTGACGGCGCAGGGCTTTTCCACCGCGTCGTCGACGCCGGCGCGCGTCGAGCTGAAAGCCACTGTCGACAGGAAAGGCGTGCTGGCCCTGAACGGGCATGTCGGACTCACGCCGATGCAAGCCGATCTCACCGTCAACGCGAAGGAAGTCGACCTGCTGCCGCTGCAGCCCTATATCGCCGACCGGCTCAACTTGCGGCTGACCCGCGCCGCCCTGAGCAGCAACGGCAAGCTCAAGCTCAAGCTGGCGGACAACGGCGACCTGCAAGGCGATTTCAAGGGCGACGTCACGCTGGGCAACCTGACGACAGTGGACAAGGTCAGCGGCAACGACTTCCTGCGCTGGAAATCGCTCTTCGTCGGCGGCATCGACATGAATCTTGCGCCCTTCGCCCTGAAAGCGGACCAGGTCGCGCTCTCGGATTTCTTCGCGCGCATCATCATCGATCCGACCGGCCGCATCAACCTGCAGGACATCGTGCGCGACGTCGGCGCACGGCGCAAGAGCCTGACGGAAGTCAACGCGCCCGCTGCGCAGGCAACCGCCGCGGCGAAGAGCGAAGCGCCGCCGCGCCAGACACCGCCAATCACGATACGCAAGCTGACGCTGCAAGGCGGACGCGTGCGCTTCACCGACAATTTCATCAAGCCGCATTACAGCGCCACGCTGGCGCAGTTCGGCGGCGCGGTGACGGGGCTCTCGTCCGATCCGAACACGAGTGCCGGCCTCGATCTGCGCGGCGAAGTCAACAATGCGCCGCTGTCGGTCGCCGGCCGTATCAACCCTCTCAAGGGCGACCTGTTCCTCGATCTCAAGGCCAACGTGCGTGGCATGGAACTGGCGCCCTTGTCCGCCTACTCCGGCAAGTATGTCGGCTACGGCATCGAAAAAGGCAAGCTGTCGTTCGAGGTGGCGTACCGCGTCGACAAGCGCGTCCTCACCGCCGAAAACCGCCTGATCCTCGACCAGCTCACCTTCGGCGACAAGGTCGAAAGCCCGACCGCGACCACGCTGCCTGTACGTTTTGCCGTCGCCCTGCTGCGCGACAGCCGCGGCGTCATCGACGTCAACCTGCCGATCGGCGGCTCGCTGGACGATCCGCAGTTTTCCGTCGGCGGCCTGATTGCGAGGATGATCGTCAACGTCATCACCAAGGCCGTCACCAAGCCCTTTGCCTTGCTCGGCGCGCTCTTCGGCGGCGGCGAGGAATTGTCCTCGCTCGATCTCGCCCCCGGCAGCGCCGCGATTCCGCCAACCGCGCAGGACAAGCTGAACAAGCTGGCCAAGGCGCTGGCAGACCGGCCCGCGCTGAAGCTGGAGATCACCGGCCACGTCAACCCGGAAACCGACCGCGCCGGCCTCAAGCATGCCTATGTCGATCGCAAGGTGCGCGCCGTCAAGATCAGGGACCTGCAGGCCAAGGGGCAATCGCCCGAGCCGGGCAGCGTGGTGGTCAGCGCGAGCGAATATCCGGAGCTGCTCACCAGGGCGTACCGCGACGAGAAATTCCCCAAGCCGCGCAACCTGATCGGCCTGCCCAAGACGCTGCCGGTGGAGGAAATGGAAAAGCTGATGATCGCCAATGTCGAGATCAATGACGACGATCTGATCTCCCTCGGCAATCGGCGCGCCATGGCAGTGAAGACCTGGCTGGAAGATCATGGACAGGTCAACGCCGATCGCATGTTCATTCTCGCGCCGAAGGTCGCCGCGCCGGACAAGAAGGCGAGCGGCGAAGGCGGCAGTGGCAGCCAGGTGGATTTTTCGTTGCGCTGAGAGAGAGGCTCTTTTCCTTACTGATGCCCTGATACTACAGTGCGCCGATTCCCGAGATTCGTTGACATCGAGGGCACGGAAGAAACTGAAGCAATTGAAGCACCAGGGCGGAAAGTACGAGGCGCCGTTGATGACCATTCACGTTCCAATCGTTCAGGAAAATGAAATCGAGTTCACGGCTATCCGCGCCCAGGGCGCGGGCGGGCAGAACGTGAACAAGGTGTCGAGTGCGGTACACCTGCGCTTTGATATCCGCGCGTCCTCCCTGCCCGAACCGGTGAAGGAGCGGCTGCTGGGACTGAAAGATCAGCGGGTGACGAAGGACGGCGAGGTCATCATCAAGGCTCAGACGCACCGCAGCCAGGAAAAGAACAAGGAAGAAGCCTTGCAGCGCTTGCAGGATCTGGTCGCCAGCGTTTCCATCCTGCCTCGCGTGCGACGGCCGACGAAACCGACGCGCAGTTCACAGCGCAAGCGCCTCGACACAAAAAACCTGCGAGGTCAGATCAAGGCTTTGCGCGGGAAGACGCCGCTATAAGCAGCGGCGGCGCTTCTTATAGCGGCGCTACACCGGCGCCGTGGTTCTGATAACAGTCACCCTGCTGATCAGGAATTCCCCATCCACCACTGTACGGTGCGGGACTCCGATGACATTGAATCCCGGGCCGCCTTCCTCAAGCCAGCTCAGCGCCAGGGGATCAAAGTCTTGCGGCTTCATGCGCAGCATTTGCGCGCTGATCACGAACTGCGCCCCAGCCTTTTGCTTTCTGACCACGTCATCAATTGAAGCCATCTTGAATAATCATGCCGGTTGAAATGACCGGCCATCATAAAGCAGATTTCTTCGCAAAGGCAGATTCATCGATTCAACCCGAAGATGCCGATGATTCACTCCCGACATGTTGCCGAAACAGCATGGGATGCCGCCCGCGTCATCCGTTATACCTCGCAGCACCATCCATCTGGATGGGAACCGGATGGCGTGAGGCTGGTCTTAATCGGTGAAGGAGATATGAAATGGGACGAGAAATTGCCGCGCAGGATAACCGGACGCGAATCGGCGACACGGAGAAAATCACCATTAATCTCGGCCCGATCGACCTGGGTCAGATCGACCTGCTGGTTCAGGAAGGCTTTTATTCCAATCGCACTGACCTGATCCGCACTGCCATCCGTAATCAGCTGCAGGCGCATGCCGACATGATCAGGCAGACAGTCGCACGCAAGAGCCTCATTCTCGGTCTGCAGCATTACACCCGCGCCGACCTGCAGGCAGTACGTGACGCGGGACAAAAACTGCAGATCCAGGTGCTGGGACTGGCCAGCATCGGAGCGGACGTCACGCCTGAACTGGCGCTGGCCACCATCGACTCGATCACGGTGCTGGGTGCATTGCACGCCAGCCCGGCCATCAAAGCCGCCTTGGCCGGACGGATACATTAACTTGCCATGAAAGAATGCCATGAAACTCGATGAAGGATTTCTCGCGCAAATGCGCGAAGCCACCCGGATCCTGCAAAAGGACGGCCCGGTAGCGGCAACCGCCGCAATCCAGCGCGCACTGCACGGCTCTACCGCACAAGACAGCTCCGCTGACTGGTCACGGTTCCTGCCGCAAGCGCCTGAGCTGCGCGACATCAACCCGCCGCAAGCATCCGGTGTCGAACAGAATTTCCAAAAACTCGATGGCATACGCTCACGCATCAAAGCGTTTTCCGGCAAATGGGCCGATGCAATCGCGCAGCAAGCCGTCGAGGATGTGGAAATCAAGGAAGCCGGAGACTTGGCCGGCAAGGGCCGCTTCATAGCCGGCACATGCACCAATCACGCCGGCACGCGTACGTGGAAGCTCTATATCCCGAGCGGTTACACGGGACAAGCGTTGCCTCTGGTTGTCATGCTGCATGGATGTACGCAGAATCCTGACGACTTTGCCGCAGGCACCGGCATGAATATAGTTGCGGAAGACAATCATTGCTTCGTCCTTTATCCGGCACAGGCGAAGAACGCCAATGCGTCAAACTGCTGGAACTGGTTCAATCCGCGCGACCAGCGGCGCGACAGTGGCGAGGCTTCCATCATCGCCGACATCACCCGCCAGATCATTCGCGAGTACGCGATCGACACGCGTCGTGTCTACGTTGCCGGCTTATCCGCTGGCGGCGCAATGGCCGCCGTGATGGGCGCGAGTTACCCGGATCTGTATGCCGCGATCGGTGTGCATTCCGGCGTGCCGCACGGCGTCGCGCACAATCTGCCGTCCGCTTTCGCGGCAATGAAAAACCGCAAGGCCAAGAGCTCGGCCCCGACAACAGGCGCCAGGAAAGCCGAACCGTTCAGGCATGCCGTACCGGTCATTATCTTCCACGGCGACTGCGATGCGACCGTGGATCCGTCGAATGCCGATCAGGTATTGGTTCAGTGCACCTCAGACGCCGTCGTTGCCAGCAAGGTAGACAGCGGGAACGCTCCTAACGGCCGGTCCTATACAAGAACGATCCAGTCGGACGGGCAAGGCAAGGTGGTAGCGGAAAAGTGGATCGTGTGCGGCGCCGGCCACGCATGGTCGGGCGGAAGCTGCAAGGGATCTTACACAGATCCCGAGGGTCCTGACGCCGCTCGCGAGATGCTGCGCTTCTTCTATACGCATGAACGAAAGGCCGAATGATCCATCGGCGGCTCGCTGAACGATCCACAGTTTTCCGTCGACGACCTGATTGCGAGGATGATCGTCAACGTCATCACCGAGCCCTTTGCCTTGCTCGGCGCGCTCTTCGGCGGCAGCAAGGAATTCTCCTCGCTCGATCTCGCCGCCGACGGCGCGACAATCCCGCGGACGGCGCCGGACAAGAAGGCGAGCGGCGAAGGCGGCAATGGCAGCCGGGTGGATTTTTCGTTGCGCTGAAAGGGATGTCGGGACAACCCTCGCCGGCAAAGCGCGGAATGGTTGGCCCATGACGCAGGTGGTCAGTGGCAGGTCGCGTTCAGCAATTGCGAAATGCGACCTGCATTCATTTTGGCGTGCCTTGCCCGGGATTTGGTATGCCAGGCACCGGGCACTCTTCGGTTCCCACCATCGGACGCGTGATGGATTCGACCATCTTCTGTGTGCCTTCCGGGTCATTGATCCACTTTCCATAGAATTCATACGGACAAGCGGCCTCGCCTTTGTCGCCTTCGCCCGAATTGATCTTTCCGGTGTAGCCGCGGTGCAGCAGCTTGAACAGGTGATTCTCCGACTGCCCGTTCTTTCGGAAATCGCGGATCAGGCCTTTGCTCAGGGCAGCGTATTGCACGCCGTACTCCTCCTCGCCGCATTCGCCCAGAGTGCGCCCGTCAAAGCCGATGATGGCGGAGTGGCCGAAATACGAATACACGCCATCCCATCCGGCGGCATTGGCCACGGCGACATAGCAGTTGTTGGCCCAGGCCATGGCCTTCGCGATGAGCACCTGCTGGTCCTTGGCGGGATACATGTAGCCCTCGCAGCGCACGATCAGTTCGGCCCCCTTCATCGCGCAGTCGCGCCAGATCTCGGGATAATTGCCGTCATCGCAGATGATGAGGCTGATCTTCAATCCCTTCGGCCCCTCGGAAACATACGTGCGATCGCCCGGATACCAGCCCTCGATCGGCACCCAGGGCATGATCTTGCGGTACTTCTGCACGATCTCGCCTTGGTCGTTCATCAGGATCAGGGTGTTGTAAGGCGCCTTGTGCGGGTGCTCTTCATGCCGTTCGCCGGTCAGGGAAAACACGCCCCACACCTTGGCCTTGCGGCACGCTTCGGCGAAGATCTCGGTTTCGGCGCCCGGAACGGTGGACGCGGTGTCGTACATCTCCTGGCTGTCATACATGATGCCGTGCGTGCTGTACTCGGGGAAGATCACCAGGTCCATGCCGGGCAGGCCGGTCTTCATGCCTTCGACCATGGCCGCGATCTTGTGCGCGTTCTCGATCACTTCCGCCCTGGTATGCAGGCGCGGCATCTTGTAGTTGACGACGGCAACGCCGACCGTATCGTTACTGCTTGAAATATCACCATGCAACATCTCTGCACCTCATTTCCATTTTCAGTTTTGATAACGCTAATGCACCTGTATATGCCGGACCACGTTCAGTGGCTGATCATCCACGGCCGCTTGCCCGGGAAGGCCTTGGAGCCATCCGCGCCGGTGACGGTCGCGCTGCGCTTGCCGCCCGAGCAGCAGCCGCAGCCCTGCGGATGGCGAGACGGCTTGCCGCCCGCCGCTTCCCTGGACGTCGTCGGCGCATGGGACGCACGCTCATTGGTTTCATGCGCATAGCGCGTGCTGCCGCTGACACAGGACAACCGGGGGAATGCGACGAGCGCGCGCGTCGATGCCTTTCCGCAGTATGGGCAGGGACAGGGCTCATTGCGCTGGGCCAGGCCGCGCAGCGCATCGAATGCGCCACAGTCAGGGCATACATAGTCATAGGTGGGCATCGCTTGGCTCCTCGGTAGTATGGCGACGGATATGGGTCAGACGATATCCGGGGAAATCGGCATGTCGATGCTTCCATCCAGCATCTTCACCGGCCCGGCCGCCGTCGGATTGATGTCGAAATCGAAGATCTCGGTCGGCAGCCAGAGCGTTGCGCAGGCGTTCGGCACGTCCACCACGCCGCTGATATGGCCTTGCACCGGCGCCGTGCCCAGGATGGAGTAGGCCTGCGCGCCGCTGTAGCCGAACTTCTTCAGGTATTCGATCGCATTCAGGCACGCCTGGCGGTATGCGACGTTCACGTCGAGGTAATGATGCTTGCCGGCCTCATCCACCGCAATGCCTTCGAAGATCAGGTAGTCCTTGTAGTTGGGCGTGATCGGGCTGGGCTTGAAGATCGGATTCCTGATGCCGTACTTGGCCATGCCCCCCTTGATCAGCGACACGCGCATATGCACCCAGCCCGCCATCTCGATGGCGCCGCAGAAGGTGATCTCGCCGTCGCCCTGGCTGAAGTGCAGGTCGCCCACGCTCAGTCCGGCGCCATCGACGTAGACCGGGAAGAACACGCGCGAGCCGCGCGACAAGTCCTTGATGTCGCAGTTGCCGCCATGCTCGCGCGGCGGTACGGTACGCGCGCCCTCGGTGGCGGCCTTGGCGCGTGCATCTCCAGTCAGCTTGCCGAGATGGGCCGTCGCGGCGAACGGTGGATTGGCCAGGCCCGGGATGCGATCCGGGTCGGTGTCGATCAGGTCGCGCTCGCGCGCATTCCAGGCGTCCAGCATCTTCTGATCCGGCAGACAGCCGATCAGGCCCGGATGGATCAGGCCGGCATATTCGACGCCGGGCACATGGCGGCTGCGCGTGAACATGCCGTTGAAATCCCAGATGGATTTCTGCGCCAGGGGAAAATGATCCGTCAGGAAGCCGCCGCCGTTCTTCTTGCTGAAGAAGCCGTTGAAGCCCCAAGGGCTGTCGGACTTGGCGCCGATATCGAGCAGGTCGACCACCAGGAGATCCCCGGGTTCGGCGCCCTTGACGCCGACGGGCCCGGAAAGAAAATGCACGATGGACAGATCGATGTCGCGCACGTCGTCCGCGCTGTCGTTGTTCTGGACGTAGCCGCCGGTCCAGTCGTAGGTTTCGAGAATGAAGTCGTCGCCCGGGCTGACCCAGCATGCCATGGGAACGTCCGGATGCCAGCGGTTGTGGACCTGCTCGTTTTCGTAGGCGGACTGCTTGAGATCGACTTTGATCAGAGTATCAGGCATTGCACAGCTCCTTTAATTTTGGAAGGAAATGGAACGATGGGACCGGCTAGACCGACAGGTAAGCCTTGACGTGGCCGATATCGGTCTCCTCGCGGGTCACTTCGTGCACGAGGCGGCCGCCTTCAATCACGAACAGACGGTCGGCCACATCCATGGCGAACGAGAGAACCTGCTCCGACACGACGATGGTGATCTCGCGCAGCTTGTGGATTTCGTTGAGCGCCTTGGCGATGTCCTTGATGATCGATGGCTGTATGCCTTCAGTGGGCTCGTCCAGCAGCAGGACCTTGGGATCGGCGACCAGCGCGCGGGCAATCGCGAGCTGCTGCTGCTGCCCGCCCGAGAGGTTGCCGCCCTTGCGCCGCCGCATCTCCCACAGCACCGGAAACAGCGCATAGATTTCCTCGGGCACTGTCTTGTTGCGCGCGTTTTCCAGTCCGGTCTGGATGTTCTCCTCCACAGTCAGAGTGGGGAAGATCATCCGGCCTTGCGGGACGTAGGCGATCCCCTTGGCGACACGGCGGTAGCTCTCTTCCTGCGACACGTCCTGCCCGTTAACCTCGATGCGGCCGGACTTGAGAGGCAGCACACCCATCAGCCCCTTGAACAGGGTGGTCTTGCCCATGCCATTGCGCCCCATGATGGCGATGGTTTCATTCTTCCGCCCTTCAAACGAGATGCCATGGAGCGCTTCGCTCTGGCCGTAGGCGACGAAAATATCTTTGACGTTCAGCATCGTTTTTACTCCTGAAATCAGTGGCCCAGATAGACGTCGATGACCGTGGGGTCGTTTTGCACCGCTTCCATCGAGCCCTCCGCCAGGATCCTGCCCTGGTGCATGACGGTCACCTTGTGGGCGATTTGCTTGACGAAGTCCATGTCGTGCTCGATCACGATCACTGCCCTGTTTTTCGAGATGCGCTTGAGCAGATCAGCGGTCAGTTCCCGCTCGCGCGCGCTCATGCCGGCGATCGGCTCGTCCAGCATCAATAGCGCCGGCTCCTGCATCAGCAGCATGCCGATCTCCAGCCATTGTTTCTGCCCGTGCGACAGCAAGCCCGCCTCCATGGCGAGATGCTTCGACAGGCCGATCTCTTCGGCTACCGCCCGGATGCGCGCACGGACATCCTCGGTGCAGCGGAACGCGAGCGCGCCGAATACAGAGCGACCCGTGGGATAGGACACCTCCAGGTTCTTGAATACGGTAAGGTTTTCATAGATGGACGGCGTCTGGAATTTGCGCCCGATGCCGCGCCGCACCCGAATATGCTCGTCCAGCGTAACCAGTTCTTCGTTATTGAACTTGATGCTGCCCGCGCTGGCCCGGGTCTTGCCGCAGATCAGATCGAGCAGCGTCGTCTTGCCCGCGCCATTAGGCCCGATGATGACCCGCAGCTCGCCGCGGTTGATGTATAAATTGAGATTGTCGATGGCCTTGAAGCCGTCGAACGAGACCGTCAGATCCTCTACGGCCAAGGCAAAATCAGTATTGCTCATGGTTACTCCTGAACGCGAATACGGTGTTGACCACTAGGCGCGCTGACCGCCGACACGGCCGGGGCTGACTCCTGCGTCGGCAGTGGCGGACGCAGGCCGGACCGTCACGGATGGCGGCTGCACCGTGGGCGCAGGCTTTTGCGCAGCGCTCGGACGCGCCGCCCTGCGTCGAGCCCACCATGGCTTGACATGGTTTTCGATCAGTCCGGCCAGGCCGTCCGGGAAAGCCATCGTGACGCCGATGAACAGGGCCGCCATCAGGAACAGCCACATGTCAGGAAAGCTTTCCGAAAAATAGGACTTGCCGAAGTTGACGAGCAGCGTGCCGGCGATCGCACCCACCAGGCTCATGCGGCCGCCCACGGCGGCAAAGATGACCATCTCGATGGAGGGCACGATGCCAACGAAGGACGGCGACATGAAGCCGACCTGCAGCGTGAACATGGCGCCGCCTATGCCCGCCAGCGCGGCGCCCAGGCAGAACACGAACACCTTGAACATGGCCACGTCATAGCCCGAGAAGCGGACACGGTCCTCCTTGTCGCGCATGGCCAAGAGCAGCGTGCCCAGGCGGCTGCGCTGTACCCACCGGCACAGGAAAACGCTGGCGAGCAGCAGCCCGGCGCATAGGTAATACAGCACATACTTGGCGCTGTCGGTGCGGATGTCCCACCCCAGCAGCGTCTTCAGGTCGGTCATGCCGTTGACGCCGCCGGTGTAGCCCTGCTGGCCGATGATCAGCACGGTCAGGATCAGTGCCACCGCCTGGGTAATGATCGCGAAATACACGCCGCCGACCCTGCGCTTGAACATCGCGTAGCTGATCAGGAATGCCAGCAGGGTCGGCACGGCGACCACCGCGATCAGCGTGAACGGCAGGTGGGCGAAAGGCTTCCACCACAGCGGCAGCGCGGTGAGCTGATTCCAGTCCATGAAGTCGGGAATGCCGGGCGTCGACTGGATCTTGGTGCTGATCGGGTCCGACGCTTCCAGCTTCAGGAACATGGCCATCGCATAACCTCCCAGGCCGAAAAAGACGCCCTGCCCAAGGCTGAGAATGCCGCCGTATCCCCACACCATGACCAGGCCGAGCGCCACGAATCCGTAGGTCAGGTACTTGCCCACCAGGTTGAGCCGGAAGATATCCAGCGTCAGCGGAAACACCGCCAGCAGCAGAAGAGACAGGAGCAGCACGCTGCCCAGCCCGCTTCGCATTATCCGTTCACGTATTGTTTGCATCGTCATACTCCATTTCGTTTCAGCGAATGCCGCCCATCGTCAGCGCCGCACCTTCGTCGCGAACAACCCTTGCGGACGAATCATCAGGATCGCCACGATCAGGGACAGCGTCAGTACCTTGGCCATCGAACCTGTGATGAAGAACTCGGCGATCGACTGGGTCTGCGCGATGCCGAATGCCGAGGCCACCGTGCCGAGCAGGCTGGCCGCGCCGCCGAAGGTCACCACCAGAAACGCATCCACGATGTACAGCGAGCCCGATGTAGGCCCGGTTGAACCGATGGTGGTGAACGCGGCGCCGGCAACGCCCGCCACGCCGCACCCTATGGCAAAGGTGAGTCGATCGCTTTTGCGCGTGTTGATGCCCGCGGCGTTGGCCATGACGCGGTTGCTGACGGTGGCCCGTACGCGCAGACCCCAGCGGCTCTTGTAAAGCGCCAGCAGCACGGCTCCGGTGACCAGTGCGGTCAATCCGAGCACGAACAGCCCGTTGATCGGGATGTCCAGTCCGGGGCTGGGAGACCAGGATCCCATCAGCCAGTCGGGCAAGGTTGGGCTGACTTCCTTGGGACCGATGGCCGAACGGAATATCTGCTGAATGCCCAGGCTCAGTCCCCATGTCGCGAGCAGCGTGTCCAGCGGACGCTTGTAGAGATGGCGGATGAGCGCCCATTCCACGATCCAGCCGGCAACGAAACTGAGGAAGAAGGCGACGACGATCGCAACGGGAAAGTAATACGGCATCAGGTTCGGCGCATTCGTCTCGACCAGCGTCGACAGCATGTAGATGGTGTACGCGCCGATCGTCATGAATTCGCCATGCGCCATGTTGATGACACCCATCTGGCCGAAAATGATCGCCAGTCCGAGGCCCATCAGGAGCAGGACCGAGAACAGGCTCAGTCCGGCAAAGCCCTGCATCAGGCCTATATTGAGAATTTCGGAGAATTCCATCTCTACCCCTGTCAATAATTCCGGGACACAATCGGGTGAAGAAACCGGCGGGCGGCTCCCGCTCCGCCGCCGCGCCCGGTTTGTTCGTGCTGCCGCGCTTACTGGTAGCCTGCGGGGAACGGATTGGGCTCGATCAGGCTCGGCGACTCGGCCACCACCTTGAAGGTTCCGTCGGGCAGACCCTGCGCGATGCGCGACTTGCTCCACAGGTGGTGGTTGTTGTGTACCTTCACGTAGCCTTCCGGTGCGGTCTTGAGTTCGATTCCGGGCGAAGCGGCGACGACCTTGTCGACATCGAAGCTGCCGGCCTTTTCCACCGCCGCCTTCCACAGCCAGGGGCCGAGATATCCGGCCTGGGTGACGTCGCCGATCACTGACTTGGGCCCGTACTTGGCCTTGAATGCGGCGACGAACTTCTTGTTGTTCTCGCTTTCCAGGCTCTGGAAGTACTTCATCGATGAATAGAATCCGTCGAAGTTCTCGCCGCCCACGCCGAGCATTTCATCTTCCGTGACCGACAGGGTTAGCAGGAACTGCTTGGCGCCTGTGATCCCCGCAGCCTTCAGCTGCTTGTAGAAGGCCACGTTGGAGCCGCCGACCACCGCTGCGAAGATGCAGTCCGGCTTGGCCACCTTGATCTTGTTGATCAGGGAATTGAAGTTGGTGTTGCCGAGCGGGTAGTACTCTTCGCCGACCACTTTTCCCTTCTGAAAGTTCTCGATGTGCTTGCGCGCGATCTTCATCGAGGTGCGCGGCCAGATGTAGTCGGAGCCGACCAGGAAGAAGCTCTTCGCCTTCTTCTCCTTGGCGCCCCAGTCCAGCCCCCAGATGATCTGCTGGGTGGCTTCCTGGCCGGTATAGATGACGTTCTTCGACTGCTCCAGGCCTTCATAGAAGGTCGGATAGTAGAGCAGGCCATTTTCCTTTTCGAAGATCGGCAGCACCGCCTTTCGTGACGCGGAGGTCCAGCAACCGAACACTGCGGCGACATGATCGTTGACCAGCAGCTTCTTGGATTTTTCCGCGAAGGTTGGCCAGTCGGATGCACCGTCCTCCTTGATCACGCGGATCTTGCGCCCGAGGACGCCGCCCATTGCATTGATCTGGTCAATCGCAAGCTGCTCCGCCTGGATCGAACCGGTTTCCGAAATCGCCATCGTCCCGGTTGCCGAATGCAGCTGCCCCACCACGACTTCGGTGTCGCTCACGGCGAGCCTGGTCGTATTGACCTTCGCGGTAGGGATCTGCTGCGCGAACCCCAGCCCCGGCAGCGCGGCCAGCGAGGCTGCGCCCAAGCCCTGCAACAGGCGGCGGCGCTTGAGATCGAAAGCTTCAGGCGAAACATCGGGATGGTCGGTATCTTGTTGCATAAGGCGCTCCTGAATGAGGGGGGTGGAAATCGCGCTCTTGCGCCGATGCGTGCATCAGGCGGGTCGAGACGATGGTTTGAAGATTAAGGCGAGGGGCGGATAGCGCAAATACGTCATTCAACGTACATGCGTCCGGAAGATCGGAGGGCACGCTTCTTGCTGCCTTGCGTGCGGGATGGACTATGCACAAGAAAGGTGCTCGATGGGCCCTGCACCGCAAACGATTTTCCGCGCACGGCGGGACTACAACACGTGGGTGGCTAACGAGACGCTCGAAGACTATGCGCTGCGTTATACCCCGCACGCCGCACGGAAATGGAGCGAAATCAGGGTCGCCAATACTGCATTTGGTGCAGTATCGTTTCTGGCGCTCGAGGCGATCGGTGCCGCGATTGCGCTGAAATGCGGCTTCGGCAATGCGCTATGGGCGATACTGGCGGTCGGCACGATCATTTTTCTCACCGCGCTGCCCATCGCCGTATACGCCTCGCGCTATGGCCTCGACATGGATCTGCTGACGCGCGGCGCCGGATTCGGCTATCTCGGGTCCACCGTCACTTCGCTCATCTACGCTTCGTTTACTTTCATTTTCTTCGCTCTGGAAGCAGCCATCATGGCGCTCGCGCTGGAGATGGCATTCGGGCTTCCCATCTTCTGGTGCCACATTATCTCGGCACTGCTCATCATCCCCCTGGTCCTGCATGGCATCACCCTGATCTCGCGCCTGCAGGCATGGACGCAGCCCGTATGGGGCCTGCTTATATTGTGGCCCTTCATGTGGATCGCCATTGAACAGCCGCACCTGTATACCGAATTCATCCGCATGTCGGGACTGCAATCGGGCAACAGCGGTTTCGATCCGCTCATGTTCGGTACGGCCTGCACGATCGCCTTCTCTCTGGTGGTGCAGATTGGGGAACAGGTCGATTTTCTGCGCTTCATGCCCAGATGCACCGAGCAGAACCGTTTGCGCTGGTGGGCCGCGGTTCTCGCGGCCGGCCCGGGCTGGGTCGTACCGGGCATGCTCAAGATGCTGGCCGGCGCTTTTCTTGCCTTCGTTGCGATCGAGGCGGGCGTCGCGCCCGGGCAGGCGGCGGAACCGACCCAGATGTACCTGATCGCCTTCGGCAAGGCGCTCGCGTCTCCGCATCTCGCGGTGGCGGTGACGGTACTGTTCGTGGTGGTCTCCCAGGTCAAGATCAATATCACCAATGCCTACGCCGGGTCCATCGCGTGGTCCAATTTTTTTTCGCGGTTGACGCGCAGCCATCCCGGCCGCGTGGTCTGGCTGGTATTCAACGTCGTGATCGCGATGCTGCTGATGACGCTGGGCGTGTTCGGCGCACTGGAAAAAGTACTCGGCCTTTACGGCAACGTCGCCATTGCCTGGGTCGGCGCGCTGGTAGCCGATCTCATGATCGCCAAACCGCTCGGTCTCAGTCCACGGCACGTGGAATTCCGGCGCGCATATCTCTATGACATCAATCCTGTCGGCCTGGGCGCGATGCTGCTGGCCACGACGGCAGGCTGCATCGCCTACGCGGGCCTGTGGGGCGCCTGGGGAACGGCATTCTCCCCGTTCATTGCGCTCGGCACTTCGCTGCTGGCGGTGCCGGCGCTGGCCTGGGCGACCAAAGGCCGCTTCTACCTTGCGCGCCCGAACGCCGCGCCATGGAACGAGGGGGACACGGTGCGCTGCCTGGTTTGCGACAACCAGTTCGAAGGGGCCGATATGGCGTCCTGTCCGGCCTACGGCGGCGCGATCTGCTCGCTCTGCTGTTCGCTCGAATCGCGCTGCAACGACCGCTGCAAGTCCGGCTCGCGCGCGGTGGAGCAAATCGTTCATCTGTTTGCGGCGCTGATGCCGGCCCGCCTGCACCGACGCTTCAACTTCCGCGCGGCGCAGTACTTCGC
>JAKACN010000365.1 GCA_021821365.1 Pseudomonadota bacterium
TCAGCGCGGTGCCGACCAGCCACGGCATGAAGGACGCGTTTTCCACCGGATCCCAGAACCACCAGCCGCCCCAGCCCAGTTCGTAATACGCCCAGAAGCTGCCTACAAAAATGCCGAGCGTCAGGAACATCCACGCAACCGACGTCCAGGAGCGCGACCAGCGCGCCCACGCGGCGTCGAGCTGGCCGCCCATCAGCGCGGCAATCGCAAAGGCGAATGCCACGGAGAAGCCGACGTAACCCATGTACAGCAGCGGCGGGTGGATGATCATGCCGAAGTCCTGCAGCAGCGGGTTCAGGTCGCGGCCGTCGGCGGCAGCCGGAAGCAGGCGGTCGAACGGATTCGACGTGAACAGCAGGAACGCGAGGAAGCCGACGCCAATCAGGCCCAGTACGCCGAGCACGCGGGCGACGGTTTCGTCCGGCAGCTGGCGGGAAAAAAGCGCTACCGCAAAACCCCACATCACCAGCATCCAGATCCACAGCAGCAGCGAGCCTTCGTGGCCGCCCCAGGCGCCAGCGATACGGTAGTACATCGGCAGCGCCGAGTTGGAGTTGGATGCCACATAGGTCACCGAGAAGTCATTGGTGACGAAGCAATAGATCAGGCTGGCAAAGGCCAGCGTCACCAGCACGCACTGGCCCGCAGCGGCGCGACGCGCCACTGCCATCCAGCGCCGGTTACCATTGAAGGAGCCGACGATGGGCAGGATGCCCTGCACGAGCGCCAGACTCAACGCGAGCATGAGCGCAAAATTGCCGAGTTCAGGAATCATGAATGTCATTACCTTTTCCGCGCCGGTGCCGGCCGCCCGGGCGATGTTGTGTATCTGTGCTGCCGCAATAGCGGCCGCCGGCGGTATCGAGTTTTTATCAGGTCGGGCCGAACTTCATCGGCAATCCGTTGAAGTCAGCTCCGATCGGCCTGTCAATCATGAAACGCGCGCTCGCAAATCCGGGAATTTATTCTCAACATCAAGAAAAGCTTCCACGAAACCGGCGCAGTTCCAGCGCTTGTCGAGACGCTTGCTGATGAATGTCGCGCGAGCAGTCCTGATCAGCGGGCGATGCCATTGGGGCCGAGCGTGCTATGCATACAAGGATGAAACAACGCTGGGGCGCCGCGCCTTAACGGCGCTAGCGCATTAAGCTCAAGCGCGGGACAAGCGCCATTGCGGCCGCTCGGGCCGTTCGCTGACGCTCGACAGGTGGAGTCGCACATGCGCGGCGCGCAGCACCATGGGAGAGGAAGTGGGAGAGAAATGTAATGCAGTTGCGGCTATCGCCGCGCCATTCAAGCCGCAGTTGCTGCAATCGAGGTCGGCCGTCATCGAGTCACCGTTCTTGTCGGCTGCGGACGGCCCCTGCTCGATGCAATCAGTGCACACTTGCATGCCTAATCCCTGACCATCCTGGCAATAGGTGTCGACCGCCGCCCAGGACATTTGGGCCGCGAACATCAACAGCATGAGGACGGATAGGAGCTTTTTCATTCTAAGGCGGAGTGTAATCGCGATCGGCAGCGACCGCAACGCGCGTGCATCTGTGCAGCACAATCAATAACCGTCGACCCGCAGGTCGGCATAACAGGATGCGCCGCAATTGCTCGGTTGCGAGCGATTCGAACGCAAGACTCATGCCACGGGTAAACGTTTGTATTAGCTTCACCCTGCCCCCTCTCAAGTGTTGTTGCCACTTCAGCATCGCCGTTAGCACGAGTAATGCAATTACACCTGCGGTGTACGGTCGCCATCACCGACGGTTCCGACTTGCTATCGCTCACCAAGCATTGCGCCTCATATCGTTCGCCACGTTCCCACCGGACCGGCTTCAGCTGTGCAAGAGGCTGATTACCCTCCTCTCATCAGCCCACCCTCTTCCGGCATAGCTGTCGACGCGCCCGATCGCAGTGCATGGCCTGTCGCGCCCATCCGATCGTGCCTTCAGCGCCTCCAGTCATTTGCTCCGCCAGACCAGATATCCGAGAGTCAGGAAGGATTGCACTCCGAATGCTATTTTTAATCCGGAGTCGGCCTGCCAACGGGCTAACACGCCGGAGACAAAGGTCATCGCCATCAATTGCACAAAGCCCTGCATGGAAGCGGCTATTCCGCGCATTGAAGGGAACAGGTCAAGTGTCATCAGGGTAATGCTGGGCGTTGCGAACGACATTCAGACGGCATAGAGCATGATGAGCAAAATCACCCAAGGCACCACTGACGGCAAGAAAGCGTTGTACGTCAGGTTTATCGCGGTGGCCACACCCATCGTCAGGTAGCCGTAACTGACGATGGGTGTGGCCAGTGCACATCGCTTGACCACTTTCCCTGACCGGTATGCGCCCACGATAATGCCGGTCATTTCACCGTCGTCTTATCTGTGGCGCTGCCGTTCGAGGCTGAGGTTGTCTTCAATTGTCAGCTTGTTTGCGGGCGGTATCGCCGCGGCGATAGGAAGCTGTGCAATGATGCGCAGCTTTGCAAGCAAATGCATGCTATTGGCTTTCAATGGGAAATGGGGCGCAGCTGGCCCTAACGGCCGAGGAATATCTCGGTAGGTTTTAGTGACATTGCCGGCGTCCAAAAGTGTGAGCCACGTCGAAATAGGCGCGTTCAATGTATCCTTCGCCCATGTCGCGGCGTCCCATGACCTCAAGAGCTTGTAGCAAATGTTCGGCCACTTTCAGGTCTCCTTCATCACACGCACGTTGGAACGCAGCGAGCACATCTTCACCTAAAGTCGCGAGTTGATTTCCCATGATATTCACCGTTTTTAAAAAGGAGACGCAAAATACGTTGAGCCCAAGCCAGGCGCAGACAGATGCAGCACTTCAAAGGGTTCTACGCCATCACCTAAGGCAACGCTGAACAAGTAAACGAGAAAGGCTGCTCAAGCGGTAATCCCCCCATTTTTGAAGCGGTCTGAGAGTAGAGACTATGCGGCCAAGGCCAGTTTCTGTTTCGGCGTGATGCCGCCGATGGCCATGTTGGGGCGCTCGTGATTATAGGTCCATAGCCAACGGGTTGCGAATTCCTGCACTTCCTCGATGCTGTCGAACAGGTAGTGCGCCAGCCAGTCGTAACGCACCGTCCGGTTGTAGCGCTCGATGTACGCGTTCTGCTGCGGCTTGCCAGGTTGAATGAACTCGACATGAATGCCACGCCGTTTTGCCCACGCCATCAGTGCTGCGCTGATGTATTCCGGGCCGTTGTCACATCGTATTCGATCCGGCCTGCCGCGCCATTCGATAATGCGCTCCAGCGAACGGATCACGCGCTCGGATGGCAGGGAGAAATCCACTTCAATGTCCAGGCCTTCCCGGTTGAAGTCATCGATCACATTGAACAACCGAATGCTGCGGCCGTCCGACAGTTGGTCATGCATGAAGTCCATCGACCACACCTGATTGGGTGCTGTCGGTTCGGACAACGGCTCGGGTTTCTCACGCACCAAACGCTTCTTCGGTTTGATGCGCAGATTCAGTTCCAGCGCCCG
>JAKACN010000098.1 GCA_021821365.1 Pseudomonadota bacterium
AATTAGAGGTATGATCCCCCAACGTTGGCGATACCGATTGCCAAACCAATAATGTGAGGACGACGACATGATCCATTTGCCCGGCTTGACCTTTGACCATGGCGAAGACATCGCCGCGCTGCGCGCCACCGTGCAGCAATTCGCGCAGGCGGAAATCGCGCCGCGCGCCGCGGAAATCGACCGTACCGACCAGTTCCCGATGGACCTGTGGAGGAAGATGGGCGAGCTCGGCCTGCTAGGCGTCACCGTGAGCGAGGAATACGGCGGCACCGACATGGGCTATCTCGCGCACATCGTTGCGATGGAGGAAATTTCCCGCGCCTCCGCCTCGGTCGGCCTGTCGTACGGCGCGCATTCCAACCTGTGCGTGAACCAGATCAAGCGCAACGGCACCGAAGAGCAGAAGAAGAAATACCTCCCCAAACTGATTTCCGGCGAGTATGTCGGCGCGCTTGCCATGTCCGAGCCGAACGCCGGCTCCGACGTGGTCAGCATGAAGCTGCGTGCCGACTTCAAGGGCGACCGCTGGGTGCTCAACGGCAGCAAGATGTGGATCACGAATGGGCCGGACGCCGACGTGCTTGTGGTCTACGCGAAGAACGACATCGAAGCCGGCCCGCGCGGCATGACGGCCTTCCTGGTCGAGAAGGGCTTCAAGGGCTTTTCGGTCGCGCAGAAGCTCGACAAGCTCGGCATGCGCGGCTCGCATACCGGCGAACTGGTGTTCCAGGATTGCGAAGTGCCGGCGGAGAACGTCCTCGGCGGGCTCGGCAAGGGCGTCAACGTCCTGATGTCCGGCCTCGACTTCGAACGCACCGTGCTGTCGGGCGGTCCGCTCGGCATCATGCAGGCCTGCATGGACGTGGTTGTGCCCTACATCCACGAGCGCAAGCAGTTCGGTCAGCCGATCGGCGAGTTTCAGCTGATGCAGGGCAAGATTGCCGACATGTACTCGACCATGATGGCCTGCAAGGCGTATGTCTATGCCGTGGGCCAGGCCTGCGACCGGGCGAAGGTGCCGGAACAGGTGCGCGCGCTGCGCAAGGATGCCGCCGGCGCGATCCTGTATTCGGCCGAGAAGGCGACCTGGATGGCGGGCGAGGCGATCCAGACGCTGGGCGGCAACGGCTACATCAACGAGAACCCGACCGGCCGCCTGTGGCGCGATGCCAAGCTGTACGAGATCGGCGCCGGCACCAGCGAGATCCGCCGCATGCTGATCGGCCGCGAGCTGTTCGCAGAGACGAAGTAATAGCCCACCCATGCAAGCCCCTCTCCCGATGACGGGGGCGGAACGAAGCCAGAGAGCGAAGAGCCGGCGGAGACAGAGAATGCGAGCACCCGACCCCAATTATCGGCAGGTTGTGGAAGAAGGTTTCCGTGAAGCCGCCTTCCTTTCCGAACTCGGCATCACGCTTGTCGATTTCGGCCCCGGCTGGTGCGAATCATCCCTGCGCATCGAGCCGCGTCATCTGCAGCACACCGGCGTCATCCACGCCGGTGTCCAGGCGACCATTGCCGACCACACGGCGGGCGGTGCGGCGATGACGGTCACTCCGGCGCATGAATATATCCTGACGCTGGAATTCAAGATGCACCTGTTGCGCGCCGGCCGCGGCGAAGGGTTGCGCTGCCTGGCGCGCGTGCTCAAGCCCGGCAAGACCTTTCATGTCGTCGAGTCCGAGGTCTTCGCCACCGAGGGCGAGAAGAGGACGCTGATCAGCAAGCTGACGGCAACGATGGCGGTCGTGCCGCGGGAGGCGTGACATGCAGATCGAGACCTATCGCGGCTTCGTCTATCCCTGGTCGATGGACCATATCGGCCACATGAACGTGCAGTTCTATACGGCGCGCTTCGACGAAGCCACCTGGCATTTCTTTGCGCGGCTGGGACTGACGCCCGGCTTCCTCAAGGAAAATCGGCGCGGCATGGTTGCGCTCGATCAGCGCACCCAGTACAAGCAGGAAGTGCATGCCGGATCGCTGCTGCATGTGACGACCGAATTGCTGGAGATCAAGCGCAAGACGGTGCGTTTCCTGCATCGGATGTTCAACAGCGAAAGCGGGCAGGAGGTGGCGACGACCGAGCTGGTTGCAGCCTTTCTCGACACCGAGGTCCGCAAGACCGTCGAATTCCCACAGGCCGTGCTTGACGCCGCTCAAGTCCTGCTGGGCAATGCGCCTGAAAAAACTTTCAATTCGGGCAACGCGTAGTTTTGCGGTAGTGATTTTTTGACACGGCGCAGTAATATCGATCATGACGACCCGGCACATCCCGAACTTCGCGCGCAGGCTCCTTGCAGCCTCGACCGATGCGCCCGGTCGCGGGCACCGACCGCGCAGTGCCGCGGGGCCGGTATGGAATTGGCTAAACTGGAGGCTTGGACCACACCATTCGAGCTGAAACGATGCCATTGACCGCCTTTCCCAAGCTTCTCTCCTCGCAGATTGCGTTCGACATCGCGCGCACGATCCTGGACGGCTTCGACAAGCACTATCGCCTGTTCCGCGCCGCCAGCCAGGACGCACGCCGCTATTTCGAAACCTGCGACTGGAAAACCGCGCAGACCGAGGCGCGCGAGCGTATCGCCTATTACGATCATCGCGTGCATGAATGCGTGCAGACCCTGGAAGACGAATACGATCAGGACGAAATCAGCGACGACGTCTGGCGCGAAGTCAAACTGCACTACATCGGCCTGCTGATCAACCACAAGCAGCCGGAGCTGGCGGAAACCTTTTTCAATTCCGTCTGCTGCAACATCCTGCACCGTACTTATTTCCACAACGATTTCATTTTCGTGCGGCCGGCGGTTTCGACCGAGTACATTGAACCCGAAGACGGCCAGCCGACCTATCGCGTCTACTATCCCGCGACGGACGGCCTGCGGTATACCCTCAAGCGCATCGTCACGAATTTCCGGCTGACGCCGCCGTTTGCCGACCTCGATCGCGACATCGGTTTCGTCGAGACGCGCATGCGCGCGCTGTTCGGCTCCGATCTGCTGGAGCCGAATCACCAGATCCAGGTCCTGTCCAGCCTGTTCTATCGCAACAAGGGCGCCTATATCGTCGGCAAGGGCATCAACGGCAATCGCGTGTATCCCTTCGTGGTGCCCATCCTGTACAACCGCAAGCGCGAGCTGGTGCTCGACACGGTGATTTTCGACCCCACGCTGATCACCGTGCTGTTTTCCTTCACGCGCGCCTATTTCATGGTCGACATGGAGGTGCCGTCGGCCTACGTGCATTTTCTGCGCACGCTGATGCCGTACAAGCCGCGCGGCGAGATCTACACCATCCTCGGCCTGCAGAAGCTCGGCAAGAATGCGTTCTACCGCGAGTTCCTGCACCACCTGCACCATTCCTCCGACTGCTTCGAGACCGCGCCCGGCATTCGCGGCCTGGTGATGGTGGTGTTCGCGTTGCCGTCTTTCCCTTATGTGTTCAAGGTGATCAAGGATTCTTTCCCGCCGCCGAAGGAAATCACGCGCCAGCAGGTCAAGGAGAAATACCTGCTGGTGAAATACCACGACCGCGTCGGCCGCATGGCGGACACGCTGGAGTATTCGAACGTGGCTTTCCCGCGCTCGCGCTTTTCCGACGAGCTGCTGGCCGAACTGAAGGACGTCGCGCCCTCCCTCGTCGAGGAGGAGGGCGACGGCATCATCATCCGGCACTTGTACATCGAGCGCCGCATGACGCCGCTCAACATCTGGCTGAGCGACGCGGAGAAGCGCGGCGATCATGCCGCGGTCGAGCACGGCATCGTCGAGTACGGCAATGCGATCAAGGATATGGTCGGCGTCAATATCTTCCCCGGCGACATGCTGTACAAGAACTTTGGCGTGACTCGTCATGGACGGGTGGTGTTCTACGACTATGATGAAATCGAGTACGTCACCGACTGCAACTTCCGGAAGATCCCGCAAGCGCGCAACGAGGAAGACGAGATGGCAAGCGAGCCCTGGTATCCGGTCGCGAAGAACGACGTGTTCCCCGAGCAGTTCGAGACCTTTTTGCTCGGCAACCCGGAAGTGCGGAAGTATTTCCTCAAGCATCACGCCGACCTGCTGACGCAGGAATACTGGCAGAACGCGAAGCAGCGGCTGCTCGACGGCATCGTCGAGGACGTGTTCCCGTATCCGCAGGAATTGCGTTTCAGCTACAAACCCTTACCCCCGGCGGCGCAAGCCGCCTAGTCTGCAGACCTTTGGAGAAAAATGATGAACGATCCTATTGTTATTGTCGGTGCCGCGCGTACCCCGATGGGTGCATTCCTGGGCGATTTCGCTTCGCTGGCCGCGTCCGATCTGGGCGCCGTGGCCATTCGTGCCGCCGTCGAGCGCGCAGGGGTGGAACCCAAGCTGGTGAATGAAGTCCTGTTCGGCAACTGCCTGATGGCGGGGCAGGGTCAGGCGCCGGCACGCCAGGCGGCGATCAAGGCCGGCATCCCGGTCTCCACCGGCGCGGTCACTCTGTCGAAGATGTGCGGCTCGGCGATGAAGGCGGCCATGATCGGCTTCGACTCCATTCTCGCCGGCAGCAATGAAGTGGTGGTGGCAGGCGGCATGGAATCGATGACCGGCGCCCCCTACCTCATTCCGAAGGGCCGCGGCGGCTACCGCATCGGCCACGCGATGATGTACGACCACATGATGCTCGACGGCCTGGAAGACGCCTACGACAAGGGCCGCGCGATGGGCACCTTCGGTGAGGAATGCGCCGCCAAGTACGAGTTCACGCGCGAAGCGCAGGATGCGTTTGCGATCGAATCGGTCAAGCGCGCGCAGGCCGCAACGAATGACGGCTCGTTCAAGTGGGAAATCGCCGCGGTCACGGTGCCGGGCAAGGGCGGCGACGTCGTCGTCGACAAGGATGAAGGCCCGCTGAAGGCCAAGCTCGACAAGATCCCGTCGCTCAAGCCGGCGTTCAAGAAGGACGGCACGATCACCGCCGCATCCTCCTCATCCATCAATGACGGCGCCGCCGCGCTGGTGCTGATGCGCGAATCGACCGCGAAGAAACTCGGCTGCAAGCCGCTGGCCCGCCTGCTCGGCCACGCCACGCATTCGCAGGAACCGAACTGGTTCACCACGGCGCCGGTCGGTGCCATCGACAAGCTCTACAAGAAGCTGAACCTGACCACCAAGGATGTCGACCTGTTCGAGATCAACGAAGCATTCGCAGTGGTGCCGATGGCGGCGATGCACGATCTCGGCATTGCCCACGAAAAGATCAACATCCACGGCGGCGCCTGTGCGCTCGGCCATCCGATCGGCGCATCCGGTGCGCGCATCATCGTCACGCTGATGGGCGCGCTGAAGAAGACCGGCGGCAAGCTCGGCGTCGCTTCGCTGTGCATCGGCGGCGGCGAAGGCACGGCGGTGGCGATCGAGATGGTGTAAGCGAAGCCACACGTAACTTCGACCTGTGGCTTGCTCCTTCCCCCCTTTGAGGGGGGAAGGTTGGGATGGGGGTAGGGAGGTTGCACAATCGACTGCGATTGTCCAGACACTCTACCCCCTCCCTAAACCTCCCCCCTGAAATGGGGAGGGGACAGTCAGCAGATTTTGCGACCTTCTTCATCCGGACCCCGTCATGCCTACCGCACTCATCATCGGTGCCTCGCGCGGCATCGGACATGAATTCGTCCGCCAGCTGCTGGCGGATCGCTGGAAAGTATTCGCCACCGCGCGCGACGACGCGGCGCTCGCAGCCTTGCGCGCCGAAGGCGCCGAGGCGCTCAAGCTGGATGTGGCGAAGCCGGAATCGCTGGCTGCGCTGGGCTGGCAGATGGACGGCGAAAAGCTTGACCTCGCGGTGTACGTCGCGGGCGTGTTTGGCCCGCGCGATGGCGCGAAGACATCGCCGACCGCGCAGGACTTCGACCATGTCATGCACACCAACGTGCTCGGTGTGATGCAGGTGATTCCGCTGGTGGCGCCCATGGTCGAAGCGGCAAAGGGCAAGTTCGGTTTCCTCAGCAGCGGCATGGGCAGCGTGACACAGGCGGAATCGAGCTACGGCTGGGTGTACCGGGCGTCGAAATCGGCGCTGAACATGGCGGTGAAGAGCGCGTCCTTCGATTATCCGGACGCCACCTTCGTCGCGCTCGATCCCGGCTGGGTCAAGACCGACATGGGCGGGCCGGGCGCGGCCATCACGGCCGAGGAAAGCGTTCGGGGATTGCTGCAGGTGATCACCTCGCTGACGCCGGCGGACACCGGCAGCTATCGCAGCCGCAGCGGCAAGCGGCACGACTGGTAATCACAGATAACAACAGGGAAACGACAACAGGAGAACGACAACAACATGGTGCTGACCGAACAACACGAAATGATCCGCGACGCGCTGCGCAGCTTCGCGCAGGAGCGCCTTGCGCCGAACGCCGCGCGCTGGGACAAGGAGCATCATTTTCCGAAGGACGAGCTGAAGGGCCTGGCCGCGCTCGGCGCATTCGGCGTCGCGGTGCCGGAAGAACTCGGAGGCGCGGGACTCGACTATCTCTCGCTGGCACTCGTGCTGGAGGAAATCGCGGCGGGCGACGGCGGCACCTCGACCGTCATCTCGGTCAACAACTGCCCGGTGTGCAGCATTGCGATGATGTACGCCAACGACGTGCAGAAGGAACAGTGGCTGAAGCCGCTGGCGCGCGGCGAGATGCTGGGCGCGTTTTGCCTCACCGAGCCGCATGTCGGCAGCGACGCTTCCGCGCTGCGCACCACGGCGACGCGCGACGGCGACCACTACGTGCTGAACGGCGTGAAACAGTTCATCACCAGCGGCAAGCATGCCGACGTCGCTATCGTGATGGCGGTGACCGACAGGGCGGCCGGCAAGCGCGGCATCAGCGCGTTCTGGGTGCCGACCACGACACCGGGCTACATCGTCGCGCGCCTCGAAGACAAGCTCGGCCAGCATTCCTCGGATACCGCGCAGATCCTGTTCGAGAACTGCCGCATTCCGGCGCAGAACATGATCGGCGACGAGGGCCAGGGCTACAAGATCGCGCTGTCGGGGCTGGAAGGCGGGCGCATCGGCATCGCCTCCCAATCGGTCGGCATGGCGCGTGCCGCATTTGAAGCCGCGCTGGCGTATGCGAAGGAGCGCACCAGTTTCGGTAAGCCGTTGTTCGAGCACCAGGCGGTGCAGTTCAAGCTGTCCGAGATGGCGACGCAGATCGAAGCCGCGCGCCAGCTGATCTGGCATGCGGCCAGCCTGAAGGACGCCGGCAGGCCGTGCCTGAAGGAAGCCGCGATGGCCAAGCTGTTCGCCAGCGAAATGGCCGAGCGCGTCTGCTCCGATGCGATCCAGATCCTCGGCGGTTACGGCTACGTCAGCGATTTCCCGGTGGAGCGCATCTATCGCGACGTGCGCGTGTGCCAGATCTACGAAGGCACCAGCGACATCCAGAAGATCCTGATCGGCCGCGCGCTGGCCTGAAATAAAAAAAACGGAGGAGACCATGAGCAAGGCTATCGATTTCTATTTCGATTTTTCATCGCCCTACGGCTATTTTGCGTCGACGCGCATCGACGATCTCGCCGCGGAGTACGAGCGCAAGGTGAACTGGCATCCGCTGCTGCTCGGCGCCGTGTTCAAGACCACCGGTGGCGTGCCGCTGCCGATGGTCCCGCTCAAGGGCGAGTACGCCTATCGCGATTTCGAGCGCACGGCGCGCTTTCACGGCATTCCCTTTCGGCGCCCGGCCAATTTCCCGCTTGCGACGCAACTGGCGGCGCGCGCGATGCTGTGGGTGCGCGAGCAGCATGGCGAAGCCAAGGCCGTCGAATTCGCGAAGGCGGTGTATCGCGCGTATTTCGTCGATGGCGTCAACATTGCCGATACCGATGCGATCGCATCCATCGCCGCCGCGCAAGGCCTCGATGCGGCGTCGGTGATCGACGGCGCCAACAGCGCGCCGGTCAAGGAGCGCCTGAAAGGCGACGTCGAAGCGGCCATGGCGCGCGGGGTATTCGGCTCGCCCTTCGTGATCGTCGATGGCGAACCGTTCTGGGGCTTCGACCGCTTCGACCAGCTGGAAGCATTGTTAAAAGACGGAAAAATCTGAAACCGGAGGAGACAGCATGCCGATGAAAAAGGGCTACAAGGCGCTCGTCGACGAGGCGATGGCGCAGGTGAAGACCTACAGCGTCGAGGAAGCGAAGTCAAAGTTCAACGACCCGAACGTGCAGTTCGTCGATGTGCGTGACGTGCGCGAACTGGAGCGCGACGGTATCGTCCCCGGCGCCTTCTCCGCGCCGCGCGGCATGATCGAATTCTGGGTCGATCCCGATTCGCCGTACTTCAAGCCGGTGTTCGGCGAGAAAAAGGAATTCATTTTCTTCTGCGCCGCCGGCTGGCGCAGCGCGCTCACCACCAAGACCGTGCAGGACATGGGCCTGGAAAACGTCGCCCACATCGAAGGCGGTTTCGGCGCATGGAAAGCCGCAGGCGCGCCTGTGGGTGTGAAAGAGAGCAAGGGCAAGCATTGATTTGTTTGTCCACGAAAAACGCGAAAAACACGAAAAGGTCGACGGGAAAATGAACGGATCTTTCTTCCGGCTGGGGAAATTTCAATCATCTTCGTGTATTGCAATAGTCCTTGAATCTTTTCGTGTCTTTCGTGTTTTTCGTGGACAACGGTTTTGAACTTATGACGCGACCATCCAGACCGTCTCCATGCCCCTGCGGCGGCAACAACTACGCGCAGTGCTGCGGACGTTTCATCGACAGCGGCGAGATTGCGCAGACCGCCGAACAGTTGATGCGTTCGCGCTATACCGCCTATTCCTTGCACAACGAGGATTACCTGAAGGCGACCTGGCATGCGAGCACGCGGCCGGTCGAGGCGGTGGCGCAGGACGACGGGGTGAAATGGCTCGGGCTGGAGGTGCGCAGGCACGTTCCGGACGGCGATACCGCGACGGTCGAATTCGTGGCCCGCTACAAGATCGGCGGGCGCGCGCACCGGCTGCATGAAGTGAGCCGCTTCGTGCGCGAGGACGGCCGCTGGTATTACGTCGATGGCAGTTTTCCTACTACAACATGACTGGAGATTCTAAATGGCGCAGTTGGTTACAAGCTACGACCGGGGCAATCAGGACACGCCGTTGATCGAACAGACGATCGGCGATTTCTTCGATGCCATGGTCAGCCGTTTTCCCGATAACGAAGCGCTGGTGTCGTGTCATCAGCAGCGTCGCTATACCTATCGCGAACTGCAGCAGGAATCCAACCGGCTGGCCAGTGCGCTGCTCGGTCTCGGCCTGCAGAAGGGCGATCGGGTCGGTATCTGGTCGCACAACAACGTGCAATGGGTATTGACCCAGATCGCCACGGCGAAGGCGGGCATCGTGCTGGTCAACATCAATCCGGCCTACCGCATCGCCGAACTGGAGTACGCGCTGAACAAGGTCGGCTGCAAGACGCTGATCACGATGACCAGCTTCAAGACCAGCGACTACCTCGAGATGATTCGCGCCATCGCGCCGGAGATTTCCGGTGCCGCGCCGGGCAGTCTGCAAGCCGCACGCGTGCCATCGCTGAAGACGGTGGTCCATCTGGGTGAGGAAAACGTGCCGGGCATGATGCGCTTCACCGACCTGATGGCCGGCGGCGATCCGGCCGATGCACGCCTTGCCCGGATCGGCGCGACACTCACGAGCACCGAACCGATCAACATCCAGTTCACCAGCGGCACCACCGGCTTTCCCAAGGGCGCGACGCTCACGCACCGCAACGTACTGAACAACGGCTTCTTCATCGGCGAGGCAATGCGCCTCACGCCGGCCGACCGCCTGTGCATTCCGGTGCCGCTCTACCACTGCTTCGGCATGGTGCTCGGCAATCTCGCCTGCCTGACGCATGGCTCCACCATCGTCTATCCGAACGATGCCTTCGATCCGCTGCTCGTTCTGCAGGCAGTGCAGCAGGAGCGCTGCACCGGGCTGCACGGCGTGCCGACCATGTTCATCGCCGAACTCGATCATCCGCGCTTCAAGGAATTCGACTTGTCCACGCTGCGCACCGGCATCATGGCCGGATCGCCGTGCCCGATCGAGGTGATGAAGCGCGTGGTGAGCGACATGCACCTGAGCGAAGTGACCATCGCCTACGGCATGACCGAAACCAGCCCGGTCAGCTGCCAGAGCACGACCGACACGCCGCTCGAAAAGCGCGTATCCACCGTCGGCAAGACGCAGCCGCACCTGGAAGTGAAGATTGTCGATCCGGATACCGGCAAGACCGTGCCGGTCGGCACCTCGGGCGAACTGTGCACGCGCGGCTATTCGGTCATGCACGGCTACTGGGACGATCCGGAGAAAACCGCCGAAGCGGTCGACGCGGAAGGGTGGATGCACACCGGCGACCTGGCGGTGATGGACACCGAAGGCTATGTGAACATCTCGGGCCGCATCAAGGACATGGTGATTCGCGGCGGTGAAAACATCTATCCGCGCGAGATCGAGGAATTCCTGTATCGCCATCCGGGCGTGCAGGACGTGCAGGTGGTCGGCGTGCCGGACAAGAAATACGGCGAGGAACTGTGTGCATGGATCGTGCCGCGCGCCGGCGCCAGCATCGATGAAGCAAGCGTGCGCGAATTCTGCAAGGGGCAGATCGCGCATTACAAGGTGCCGCGCTATATCCGCTTCGTCGAGGCCTTCCCGATGACCGTGACCGGCAAGGTACAGAAATTCAAGATGCGCGAGCAGATGAAGCAGGAACTGCAACTCGCCGAAGAAAAGACCGCGTAAGAGAGAAGATCGCACCATTCTGCGGACAAATCAGAACAAAGGAATCACATGTCTCACCTGGAAAGCAAACTCAATCCGCGCAGCGAAGAGTTCAAGGGGAACGTCGCCGCGATGCAGGCGGTGGTCGACGACCTGAAGGAAAAGGTCGCGAAGATCGCGCAGGGCGGCGGCGACGAAGCGCGCAAGAAGCACACTTCGCGCGGCAAGCTGCTGCCGCGCGACCGCGTGCAGATGCTGCTCGACCCGGGCACGCCCTTCCTCGAATTCTCGCAACTGGCAGCGTACGACATGTACCACAATGCCGCGCCGTCGGCCGGCATCATCACCGGCATCGGACGCGTGGCGGGGCAGGAATGCGTGATCGTCTGCAATGACGCCACGGTCAAGGGCGGTACTTATTACCCGGTGACGGTGAAGAAGCACCTGCGCGCGCAGGAAATCGCGGACCAGAACAATCTGCCCTGCATCTATCTGGTCGACTCCGGCGGCGCCAACTTGCCGAACCAGGATGATGTGTTCCCCGACCGCGAGCATTTCGGCCGTATCTTCTACAACCAGGCCAACCTGTCGGCCAAAGGCATTCCGCAGATCGCGGTGGTGATGGGTTCCTGCACCGCGGGCGGCGCCTATGTGCCGGCGATGAGCGACGAGTCGATCATCGTGAAGGAGCAGGGCACCATCTTCCTCGGCGGCCCGCCGCTGGTAAAGGCGGCCACCGGCGAAGTGGTGAGCGCGGAAGACCTCGGCGGCGGCGACGTGCACACGCGCCTGTCCGGCGTGGTCGACCACCTGGCGCAGAACGACATGCATGCGCTGTCGCTGGCACGCACCATCGTCTCCAACCTGAACCGCCAGAAGCCGCAGCAAATGGTGCTGCGCGAGCCGGTCGCGTGGAAGTTCGACGCGAAAGAGCTGTACGGCGTGATCCCGACCGACACCCGCAAGCCCTTCGACGTGCGCGAAGTGATCGCACGCATCGTCGACGGCAGCGAGTTCGACGAGTTCAAGGCGCGCTACGGCACCACGCTGGTGTGCGGCTTCGCGCACATCTTCGGTATGCCGGTCGGCATCATCGCCAACAACGGCATCCTGTTCTCGGAATCGGCGCTGAAGGGCGCGCATTTCATCGAGCTGTGCTGCCAGCGCAAGATCCCGCTGGTGTTCCTGCAGAACATCACCGGCTTCATGGTCGGCCGCAAGTATGAAAACGAAGGCATCGCGCGCAACGGCGCGAAGATGGTGACGGCCGTCTCGACTGCCTCGGTGCCGAAGTTCACCGTGATCATCGGCGGCAGCTTCGGCGCCGGCAACTACGGCATGTGCGGACGTGCCTTCTCGCCGCGCATGCTGTGGATGTGGCCCAATGCGCGCATCTCCGTGATGGGCGGCGAGCAGGCCGCAAGCGTGCTGGCCACCGTCAAGCGCGACGGCATCGAAGGCAAGGGTGGTGCCTGGTCGGCGGAAGAGGAAGAGGCCTTCAAGGCGCCGATCCGCCAGCAGTACGAACACCAGGGACATCCGTACTATGCGTCGGCGCGCCTGTGGGACGATGGCGTGATCGATCCGGCGGACACGCGCATGGTGCTGGGGCTGGGATTGAGCGCAGCGCTGAACGCGCCGATTCCGGAAACGAAGTTCGGCGTATTCAGGATGTAAGCATGAGCTATCAGACACTTCACGTTACCGTCGAAGGCCGCGTCGCAACCGTCACGCTCAACCGCCCCGACGTGCGCAACGCATTCAACGAATCCATGATCGCGGAAATCGCGCAGACCTTCCGCGAACTCGGACAGAACGACGCTGTGCGCGCCATCGTGCTTGCCTCCAGCGGACCGGCTTTCTGCGCTGGCGCCGACCTGAACTGGATGAAAAAGATGGCCGGCTACTCCTACGAGGAAAACCGCGCGGACGCGATGCAATTGGCCGACATGCTGCGCACGATCTACACCTGCCCGAAGCCGGTGGTGGCAAAGGTGCAAGGCGACTGCTACGCGGGCGGCATGGGGCTGGTGGCAGCCTGCGATATCGCGGTTTGCAATGAGGCAAGTAATTTTTGCCTGAGCGAGGCAAAACTCGGCCTTATTCCTGCGACAATCTCGCCTTACGTCATCAAGGCCATGGGCGAAAACGCCGCCCGCAGGTATTTCCTCACGGCAGAACGCTTCTCCGCGCAGGAGGCGCACCGCATCGGATTTGTGCATACGGTGGTTGCCGCCGATGCGCTCGATGCCGCGACGGCGGACATCGTGAAGGCGCTGGTGTCCAACAGCCCGAACGCGGTGAAGGAGGCGAAACGGCTGGTGCAGGACGTGGCCGGCCAGCCGCTGACGGATGCGCTGATCGCCGACACGGCGACGCGGATCGCGGATATTCGCAGTTCGGAAGAGGGCAAGGAAGGCGTGCGGTCGTTTCTGGAGAAGCGCAAGCCGAATTGGTTGGGTTAAGAAAGAACGGGTTCCTTCCCCCTTGCAGGGGGAAGGGCAGGATGGGGGGTAGAGTGGTTGAACAATAGCCGTCGCATCAAGCCGGAAAGTACCGATAACGCAAGAGCCCTGCGAAGCGATATGACGCTCGCGGAACACAAACTCTGGCATGCATTACGTGGCAAGCAGCTCCAAGACTGCCGCTTCCGCCGCCAGCATCCAATCGGGCCTTATATTGCGGACTTTGCCTGCGTCGACAAGTCGCTCGTGATTGAGCTGGACGGCGGGCAGCACCAGGAACAGGCTGAGTATGATCAGCGAAGAACGGCGTTTCTGCAGTTGCAGGGATGGCAGGTTCTTCGGTTCTGGAATAACGATGTGTTGAATAATCTGGAGGGTGTTTTGGGGACGATTGCAGATGCTTTAAACGCTGATTCGTCATATCAATACGCTGCAGACTAGAGAAAGGGCTTTGCCTGCAAGCCGGCGAAGCCGAGGAATTCCCTCCCCCTTGCAGGGGGAGGGTTAGGGTGGGGGTAGAGTGATCGGATCATCCTGGTCACGAGCACAAACACTCTACCCCCATCCCAACCTTCCCCCTGCAAGGGGGAAGGAGCAAGTCAGTTGTTGAAACAGTTTCGGAGCAGAATTTTTGAACACACGCCTGAATACTCATGCGAGCGAACAGATCGCGCGCAGCCTGAAAAGCGTCTGGCACCCCTGCACGCAGATGCAGCACCATGAAACCGTGCCGCTGGTGCCGGTCGCGCGCGGGCGCGGCGCGTGGCTGTATGACGTGGACGGCAATCGTTACCTGGATGCCATCAGCTCGTGGTGGGTCAACCTGTTCGGCCATGCGAATCCGCGCATCAACGCGGCGCTGAAGGAACAGCTCGACACGCTCGAACATGCGATGCTGGCCGGATTCACGCATGAGCCGGTGATCGCCTTGTCGGAGCAGTTGTCGGCGCGCACCAACCATGTGCTGGGCCATTGTTTTTACGCATCGGATGGCGCATCGGCGACCGAGATCGCCTTGAAGATGAGCTTCCATTACTGGCGCAACACGGGCCGCAGCGACAAGCGCGAATTCGTCTGCCTGAAGGGCAGCTATCACGGCGAAACCGTCGGCGCGCTCGCGGTCACCGATGTGCAACTGTTCCGCGATGCCTACGGCCCGATGCTGCAGCAGGCGCATGTGGTGGCCTCGCCGGACGCGCGCGATACGCGGGATGGAGAAACCCCGGCGGATGTCGCGCGCCGCGCGGCGAAGGAATTCGAAGCATTGCTGCAGCAACGCAGCGATCGCATCGCCGCCATCATCGTCGAACCGCTGGTGCAATGCGCGGCCGGCATGGCGATGTACGATCCGGTGTATCTGAAAGAGGTGCGCGCGCTGTGCGATCGCTTCGACGTGCACCTGATCGCCGACGAAATCGCGGTCGGTTGCGGGCGTACCGGTACCTTCTTTGCCTGCGAACAGGCTCGCATCTGGCCTGACTTCGTCTGCCTTTCCAAGGGCATCAGCGGCGGCTACCTGCCCCTGTCGCTGGTGATGACGCGCGATGCCATCTATGAAGCCTTCTACGACGCCGACGTGCGGCGCGGCTTCCTGCATTCGCATTCCTACACCGGCAATCCGCTTGCCTGCCGCGCCGCGCTCGCCACGCTGGCGATCTTCAACGAGGACGATGTGCTCAGCCGCAATCGCGGGCGCGCCGCGCGCATCACCGAGGCGCTCTCGCCGCTTGCTGCTCATCCGAAGGTGAAGCATTTCCGCCAGCGCGGCATGATCTGGGCGTTCGATGCACAGATCGACGATGCGGCAGCCGCTGCCACCTTCTCGCGCCGCTTCTTCACGGAAGCACTGAAGAACGAACTGCTGCTGCGCCCGATCGGACGCACCGTCTACCTGATGCCGCCCTACATCCTCGACGACGAGGAAATCGCCGGCCTCGCCGCGCGCACGCTTGCGGTGTTCGACAAAGTGATCGGAGAAAAATGATGGAGCTCCTCTCCGCACTCGAACGCGAACTGCAGCAGCTGGATGAAAAGAGCCTGCGCCGCCGCCTGCGCGTGGCCGAGACGCCGTGCGCGCCGCATGTGACGGTGGACGGCCGCGACATGCTGGCCTTCTGCAGCAACGATTACCTCGGACTGGCATCGCATCCGCTGCTGGTCGAAGCCCTGCGCGAAGGCGCGTTGCATTATGGCGTCGGCAGTGGGGCATCGCACCTGATCAGCGGCCACTCGCGCGCGCATGCGCTGCTGGAGGAGCGCTTCGCGGAATTC
Source organism: Pseudomonadota bacterium (assembly GCA_021821365.1). Classification (GTDB taxonomy): domain Bacteria; phylum Pseudomonadota; class Gammaproteobacteria; order Burkholderiales; family Burkholderiaceae_D; genus Noviherbaspirillum. The sequence continues at coordinate 15,479 of JAKACN010000098.1, forward strand.
CTGGCGCCGCACCTGGAATCGCCGCGCGCGCTGTATTTCTGCACCGGCTACATGGCCAACCTGGCGATCGTCAGCGCGCTGGCCGGGCGCGATGCCGATCTGTTTTCCGAGGAATTGAACCACGCCTCGCTGATCGACGGTGCGCGGCTGTCGCGCGCCAACCTGCATGTTTATCCGCATGGCGATACCGAGGCGCTGGAAGGCCTGCTGAAGAACAGCAAGGCGAAGAACAAGGTGGTCGTCACCGACAGCGTGTTCAGCATGGACGGCGACCTTGCGCCGCTGCCGGCGCTGCTGGCCTTGTGCGAGCAGTACGGCGCCTGTCTGGTGGTCGACGATGCGCACGGGTTCGGCGTGCTGGGAGCGAACGGGCGCGGCGCGCTGGAGCATTTCGGCCTGCGCTCGCCCTACCTGGTCTACATGGGCACGCTCGGCAAGGCGGCCGGCGTCGGCGGCGCCTTCGTCGCGGCCCACGAGACCGTGATCGAGTGGCTGATACAGCGCGCGCGTCCGTACATCTACACCACGGCAGCCGCGCCGGCGCTGGCGCATGCCTTGATGGCGAGTATGGACATCATCGGCGGCGCAGAGGGCGCGGCAAGGCGCGCGCACCTGGATGCGTTGATCGCGCAGTTGCGCGGCGCGCTGAAGCTGCAGCGCTGGGAGCTGTTTCCCTCGCATACCGCGATCCAGCCGGTCATCATCGGGCCGAACGACGAAACCATGCGCGCCGCCGGCGTGCTGTACGAACAGGGCTTCTTGGTGCCTGGCATCCGCCCGCCGACCGTGCCGCCCGACACCGCGCGACTGCGCGTCACCCTGTCCGCCGCGCATACCGCGCAGGACGTGGGCGCGCTGGCGAGCGCGGTCAACCTCCTGGAGACATTCGCATGAGCGCATCCATCGCTTATTTCGTGACGGGCACCGACACCGAAATCGGCAAGACGCTGGTGTCGAGCACCTTGCTGTTTGCGCTGACGCAACAGGGACTGCGCGCGGCCGGCATGAAACCGATCGCCGCCGGCGCGGAGATGCGCGATGGCGCCTTGCATAACGAAGACGCCGACCTGCTGGCCGCAGCCTCCAGCGTCGCGCTGCCTGCTGAGCTCACCACCCCTTATATGCTGCGCGAGCCGGCGGCGCCGCATATCGCCGCCGCGCAGGATGGCGTCGCGATCGACATCGCGCATATCCTCGCTTGTTACGACCGCGTCGCGCAAGCCGTGGATGCGGTCGTGGTGGAAGGCGTGGGCGGCTTCCGCGTGCCCCTATCGGACACCAGCGATACCGCCGACCTGGCGCAGCAGCTCGGCCTGCCGGTGATCCTCGTGGTCGGCCTGCGACTGGGGTGCCTGAACCATGCGCTGCTGACTGCCGAAGCGATCACGGCACGCGGCCTGAAGCTGGCTGGCTGGGTGGGCAATGTGGTCGATCTCGACATGCGCTATGGCATGGACAATGTCGAAGCGCTGGCGGCGCGCCTGCCGGCTCCGGCGCTCGGCTGCATTCCACGTCTGCCGGCTGCACTGCCCTCGGCGGCGGCCGACCATCTCGATTTTTCAGCGCTGCCGGGCTGGCCGCAAGGCCGGCCTGCCTGCCCTGTTTCAAATTAATGCAAAGGAAGTCATTCATGTCGCACACGATCACGTTCCACGAAATGGCGACCCCCGCCGCGCGCCGTGCCATGGCCGCGCAGCGCTGGCCGGTCGACCAGGTGCTGGAACTGTTCAACCTGCCG